>NZ_QORN01000029.1:0-133132 GCF_014830205.1 Limosilactobacillus walteri | reverse complement strand
GTGTACTGCGCTGTAGCATTTTCAACTATATAGGAGACTTATGTCACAGCCCCTTTTTTAACCAGCTATAAATTAAATTATGCTATAATGAAGTCGTTATAAGCAATAGGAAGGAGAATAACGATGATATCATATAAAGATTGTACTCCTGACAAGCTAGACTATACGGTTGGTAAAGGCGGTAAACTAACGATTACTGTCAACGATAAGAAATTCGTTCTCACCTTTAAGGATATTCCTGCCGAAGATCCTAATTACATGGATGTTAAAATTTTTTCTGATCCCAAACACGTAATGGCTTCAATCGTAATCGATGCTTATCGCAAGGACAAAGCAAACGATCCAGAAACAGAAAAAATAGTAAAAGAAAAGTTAGTTGATTGTATTAATACCGCTGTTAGGAATCGTTTCGGGCTTATTTAATAATTGATTAACGCTAACTCCCTAATAACAGAAAAAGGCCTCTAGTATTCGGCGTGCATCCGGATACTAGAGGCTTATTTATACTCATCGATATAGAAGTACGAACGATGGTTAAACTCGGGAAGCTTCGTAACTAAAAAAGCTGGTATCCCAGCCATTAATCAACGTTTTTAACCTCCTTTGGCCATTTAAAGTGTAATAAATAATCATCTAACCCCAGCGCGCGATGAATTGCCAGCGAACTAGCCCCGAGCAAGGAGGTCATCCGCGATCCCTTAATCATCCGAATAGGTGAGAATATTCCTAACTCCACTAATCTATCGCGTACCATTACATACATTTCTGGTAAATCTTCAAACAAGGTCGAATTGAAATATACTTTTTCTGGTCCATAAGATACAACTGCATTGTAAGAAACCTCTGCAATGAGGTGAGCAGCATGATTTAAAATGTGTTTTACTTGCTCATCCTCATGATAAAGCTTCACTAATTCTGTGCTTGTTAATGAAGTTAAGTTTTTGACATCCATTACCTGACGGATAATCGCTTCTTCAGAACATAAAGATTCAACCTTTACAAGTTGCCGTGATTCACTATCTAGGTCATTAGAGATTAAACTTCTCCCAATTTCGCCAGCCATTCCGCGAAAACCACGATATAGGCTGTGATTTGCAATAATCCCCACACCAATTCCCCGATGGATACTAATAGTTATTAAATCACGAATGTTTTGGTTAGCACCAAAGTCTTGTTCAAAAACTGCTGATAAATTAGCTTCATTTTCCAAAACAACTGGTACGCCAAATTCTTTACTGAAATATTCTTCGAGATCAATACCTTGTAACTCAAGAAATGGCGAGTCAATTATCTTATTATCATGCACAATTCCGTGAATTGAAAATGCAATTGCGAGCAAACCATGTTGGGTTGAATCAACATGTTGAAGTTTTTTAATTTCTTTCTTGATCATTTGCATAATGTTTAAAATATCAAATTTTTTTATTGGTTCTCGGCTATATTGAATAATTTCTCCATTCAGATAATTAAACATTGCTGCCATATATGTTGTTCCAATATTAAAACTTGCAACATACCCATAATTATGGTTCAAGCTAACAAGATGAGGCTTGCGTCCACCGCTACTTGTTGATTCTCCTTGGCGAACGCCTTCGATAAATCCCTCTGCATTTAATTCATCATATATTGACGAAACTGTAGACTTATTCAAGTTAAGCTGACGTGCTATTTCTGCTCGTGATGTTTCAGTATTATTAAATAACTGTTGTAATACAAGTTTTTTATTTTGTATCCGCGAAAGATTACGATGGTCATTTATCATTTTAAATTCTCCATTAATTAATAAAATATTTTATACTTATAACGCCTATACCACGGTATAATTAGCTTTATTATAGCACGAAAGAAGCTCAAATTAGTTTAGCGTTTTAATCGTAACAGCTTAATCTCCAAATAACACCATAAAATAATCAACAATACACTATAAGTAGCAGACAGCCAGACTACATATTTCAAAAAGGCTAAAATGTGAAATACAGTAAGAATTTGTAGACAAATCGTTAAAACGATCCACACCACTAGATGCTCCTTAATTCGATCACGGTGTTCAATTAACTCATCTTTTTTCATAAATTACACTCCATAATAAAAAGAGGATGAACGAGATAATCCCTTTCACCCTGTATTTGTAATGATCTAATTAATAATTAGTCATTTTTCTCCATTTTTGCCCGTAGTTCCTGACCGATTTCTTCATAACCAGGCTTGCCGAGTAACCCAAACATGTTTGTCTTGTAAGCTTCAACTCCTGGTTGGTTGAATGGGTTAATGCCGTTTAAGTATCCAGAAATTCCCATGGCAACCTCAAAGAAGTAAATCAAGTAGCCCAGCGTGTATTCGTCTTCTTCTGGAATATGAACCGTCATGACCGGTACACCCCCATCAGTATGGGCTGCCACTACTGCTTCATAAGCCTTGGTATTAACGTAATCCATTGTCTTGCCTTCAAGGTAGCCTAAGCCGTCAAGGTTATCCGGTTCAGTCGGAATTTCCATATCATAGTTTGGCTTATCAAGCTTAACAACTGTTTCCATTAAGAAACGACGTCCCTCTTGGATGTATTGACCGAGGGAATGGAGGTCCGTCGTGAAGTTAGCTGAAGATGGGTAAATCCCTTTTTGGTCTTTCCCTTCTGATTCCCCAGCTAATTGCTTCCACCATTCTGCAAACATCCGCATATTAGGCTCATAGTTTTCAAGCAATTCCGTTTCATAGCCCTTGCGGTAAAGGATGTTTCGGTAAGCAGCGTATTGGTAAGCTTCGTTCTTGCTCAAGTCAGGGTCAACATAATCTTTTTCAGCTTGAGCAGCACCAGCCATTAGCTTATCGATATCAGCTCCCGAAGCAGCGATTGGCAATAAGCCAACTGCTGAAAGAACCGAGTAACGTCCGCCCACCCCGTCAGGGATAACAAACGTTTCATAGCCGTGAGCGTCTGCTTCTGTCTTTAAGGCACCCTTGGCCTTGTCAGTTGTAGCGTAGATCCGCTTATTCGCTTTCGTTTCCCCATATTTCTTAATCAATAGGTCCTTGAAGATCCGGAAGGCGATTGATGGCTCAGTTGTCGTTCCCGACTTAGAAACAACGTTAATTGAGAAGTCCTTATCGCCAATCAATTGGATCAAGTCATGGACATAAGTCGAACTCAAGGAGTTACCAGCAAAGACAACTAGCGGTGCTTGCCGGTCCTTGGCCTTTTGGGCCTGGTAGAAAGTATTGTGTAAGAAGTCAATGGCCATCTGGGCACCAAGGTATGAGCCTCCAATTCCGATTACCACCAGCACGTCTGAATCGCGTTGAATCTTATCAGCGGCTTTTTTAATCCGCGCAAATTCTTCTTTATCATATTCCGTTGGCAAGTGGAGCCAGTCACGGAAATCGGCGCCAGCACCAGTTCCGTTGCGTAATTCATCATTAGCCGCGTTAACCATTGCTTGCATTTCACCAAGTTCATTATCGTGAACAAATTGCTTTAATGCGCTACTGTCAAATTTAATGTGTGTCATTCCAATAGCTTCTTTCTTTTTTATTTTTTAGACATTTAAATGATAGCGGATTATGAAGTCGGTTTCAATCAGAACCTATAAATTTTTAATGACATTCCCAAATTGACAACATCCAATTCTTTTATCATAATTAAGGATACGCTTACATATTACTGTATGATGAAAGGAAGATCATTATGGATCAAAATACGCAAGACATGCTCGCCGGTAATCCCTACCGCCCAGGAACGCCAGAACTCAATAAGTTTTCACACCTTGCCCATCGTCTTTGTCGTGATTATAACTTAACGGCCGATGAAGATACTGTTGAACGAACAATGATTATTGATCGCCTTTTCCCTAATCACGCAGAGGGTATCTATCTTCAAGGTCCTATTCACATTGACTACGGACGTTTTACCACGATTGGTAAGAATTTCTATGCTAATTTTAACTTCACTATTCTCGATACCTGTCCTGTCATGATTGGGGATAATGTAATGTGCGGTCCAAACGTTTCATTGATTACCGCCATGCATCCCCTCATGTATCAGCAACGTAATATTCGCCAACAAGCTGATGGACAATTCGATGACGTTGAATATGGGAAGCCGATTACCATTGGCGATAATTGTTGGCTTGCTAGCAATGTTACCATTTGTCCCGGAGTCACAATTGGCAACGGGTGTGTAATCGGGGCAGGAACAGTCGTCACAAAAGATATTCCTGATAATTCCCTTGTCCTTGGTGTACCCGGAAAGGTTATTCGTACTATCACAGAAAAAGATCGCCTTGAAAATTACCCTTATTAATAAAGAGCGGAAAATAATCTTCCCGACAAGGATGTTGGCTAAGCTAGAATGATGATTAGCACGTCACGAGCTGATTATCGTTTGTCCTTAATCTTGAGTCTTATAGTTATTCTCCACATAGTCTGACTATTGTTCGTTAAAATAGTAGAAGCTGAGAGAAAACAAAAGTTTTTCCTCAGCTTCTATTTTTTTATGCAAAAATTGTTAAAATACTTCCGGCAACAATGAAGATAATACCAGCAATTGTAAATGACATCTCTCGACGTGTCTTGTGTTCATGAAGGATAAGCACCCCACCAATTGTTGCGATAATAACGTTCATTTGAGTGAAGACAAAGGCAACGTTGATTCCGAGGGCCCGTCCAGCAAAGATATATGCTAGCGCAGCAATCCCCCATGAAATACCACCCCAAATATTAAGGTATTGTTCCTTTTGCTTAAAGGAATTAATATTACCAGAGCAAATTGCGTAAATAATAGAACCAAGTAAAATTCCTAGCATTTCAGGAAGGAAAATTCCCAAAGAACTATCATTGGCAATCATTGGCATCTTAGGGAATGCGGAATATACCCAGTAACCAATTGTTGTAATGAGCAGGAAGAAGAAGTTTTGCACAGTAACTTTCTTTCCAGAACTCTCATCAGAAACAGAAGTCATCAGGGCACCCACAATAACAATTGCTAAGGCAATAAAACCAATTGTAAGGGCCCGTGCCCCCCGCCATTCGCCAAAGATAATAACACCGATTAAGGAGTTACCAATTAATTGAAATACTGTTGATAGTGGAATAGTGTTTGAAACACCCATACGCTTAAATGAAATAAATTGTCCGATTTGACCGATTGTCCATAAGGCCCCACATAGCACTGAGAACCAAAAGCCAGCCAAGCTAACAGTCGGATGACCAAAAATAAATGCGACTAAACCAACAATAGTGGCACCGGCTCCGATACCGAACATTTGATTAATTGTTGATCCACCAATTTTACCAGTGATTAGTGGCATAATTCCCCAACCAATTGCAGGGATTAAAGCAAGTAAGTAATTCATAAAAAGTTCTCTCCTATCAATCCGTAATATATGATTACGAGATATTATATTATCACAAGGTAAACGCTTACACAAGCGCTTTCTTTAAATTTTCCCAAAATTAAGAATTGGTCTATAACGAGAAAAAACGCTTTAACACAGTAGTTAAAACGTTTAATACGAAAAAATGGCTTACTTTTTATCTTTATTATTTGTTTGTTGATTATTATGAGGCGCGTAATCACGATCCGGAAAGAAAATTGTAAAAGTAGTCCCTTTCCCATATGTGCTCTCTACATCAATCTTTCCACCATGAAGCAGCACTAACTGATGAACAATCGCCAAACCTAAGCCTGATTCACCATATTTAGTATTCATCCGTGAGCGATCAGCTTTATAGTAACGTTCCCAAATATTATCACGTTGTTCTGGCGTCATCCCAATACCGTTATCTTGTACTTGGAACTGACTGCCCTTCTCAACCCGCTTACCACGAATGTTAATTAGCCCATGGTCAGTAAATTGAATTGCATTTTGAATAATATTAAACATGATTTGCACAAAACGATCATAGTCTGCATAGACACGCAAGTTTTTGACTACGTCTAATTTAAGCGTGTCGTGCTTTTCTTTGGCCTTTTTTGCTAATTGTTCCCGTAAATTTTCTAGAACAGCTGAAGCGTCAAAAACTTTTCGTTCCATCGCAATTTGATTTGTCCGAATCTTCTCATAATCAAGGTTATCATTAACAAGGCGGATTAAGCGGCGGGTATCATTTTGCATCAGTTGAATACTATGTTTTTTGTCTTCTTCAGGAATAGCGTCATATTGCAACCCCTCAAGGATTCCATTAATCGTCGTTAGCGGTGTCCGCATTTCATGGGCTGCATCGGCCATAAACTGCCGTCGACGCTCTTCTTGCCGACGAATTTCCTGTTGCGATTCTCGAAGCGAGGCCGTCATTTGATTAAAACTGCGGCCTAAATCAGCAACCTCATCACGACCGCTGGCATCCACTTCAACATTGTAATTTCCGCGAGCAATCTGGTGTGTTGCCATTCTGAGACTATCAATCCGTTTGGTAATTGATCGTGCTAAAAAGTAACTTACAGCCAATGTTACTAAGCTTGCCGTCAATAGGGCCATGATTAAGTTAAGCTTAATCTGGCGCATATTCTGTTCAATTGTCGATACAAAGGTTGCAATCGATACTACTGCGATCATTTTCCCCTTATAAAAGTACGGCCGGGAAACCTCAGTCATCCGCGGTGAGGTGCCATTAGAAACTCTCGTGTTAATCTTCGGGGTAATTAATTTAGTATAAACTGTTTCCCCTTTTTTTAGTTTTTTCCAATCAGCCTTGCTCATATTAGGCGTAAAACCATTACTAGCAAAAATTTTTCGGTGTGTCGTGTCATAAATAGCAAAGTGAACATTTTGGCGGGTTAATAAGTTGGCATTGCTATTTAAGGACTCGGTCGCAAAGCCTTCAAAACTTTGTGTTGCCATATTATAACGAATTGAATCTTGGATTAAACTGTCAGAGTAACTTTTCAGTTGTTGCCACGTATTGTGATATAAAGTGTTGTTAGTAACGTTAATAAACGAAATACTGACAATAATCATCAATGTTACGATGATTGCAAAAAACGATAGCATCAACCGGTACATCAACTTCATTAGTCATTACCTTCGTCATCAAATTTATAGCCAACGCCCCAAACTGTCTTAATTACTTGGGGGCCAATATCTTCAAGCTTTTGGCGTAATTTTTTGATATGGGCATCAACGGTCCGCTCATCGCCATAATACTCGTAATCCCATACTAACTGGAGCAATTGAGACCGTGTAAATACTTGCCGTGGCTTTGAAGCTAACGTCTTTAACAAGTCAAACTCTTTAGGTGTTAAGTCATTTACTGGCTTGTCATATAAGAAGACTTCGCGAGTCTTAGTATTCATCTTAAAATGCTTAGTTTGGATATCAAACGTTTCGTCGTTCTCACTGTTCTGCGTATCTTCAAGCTTATTTAAATGTGTTCGCCGATACAATGCCTTAATGCGGGCAATCAAGGTAATCGTGCTAAACGGTTTCGTTACATAATCATCTGCACCAATTTCTAAGCCAAGTACTTGATCGCTTTCTGTATCACGTGCCGTAAGCATGATTAACGGAACCGTTGGCGATACCCGTCGAATATCTGCCGCAACTTGCATCCCATCTTTTTTAGGTAAATTTAAATCAAGCAAAATTATATCCCATTTATGGGGGTCAGAATTAAATTTTTCCTCTGCTTCAACACCATCATAGGCAAATTCATATTGCCATTTCTCTTTTTTAAAAAACATTGCCATCATTTCACAGACAGAATGGTTATCTTCAATCATTAATATTTGCATTTAATTCATTCCTTTATCTAATCATTAACTCCCTATTTCCCTAATTCTAACACAAGTTCTTAAAAGATTATTTTAAATTAAGGCTAATAGATGCTAATAAAAAAACTGCCACATACCAGTGACAGTTATTGTAGACAACTAGCAATGGAGATGACGGGAGTCGAACCCGTGTCCCCTAAAGGCTGCTATATCAACTATTTTATGTTGTTAGATGTTAATTATACAACACCTCTACAACATTTTAGTTTTTAAAGATTCTCAATAATTTTACCGATCGAATTATCTTTAATCGGGTGTAAATCATTATAAACTTTTATAGTAATTGTAGCATCTTTATGCCCTAACACACTAGCAACATCATTGACCGACATTCCATCTTCAATCAGTAAACTGGTGTATGTATGTCTCAGTCCGTGTGGTGTTACGTAAGAAGGGAGATTATACTTTTTTTCAATTGTATTTAACCATTTTCCAGGTTTCGACGGTGACAATATACCACCTTCTTCGCCTGTAAATACTAATTGATTTGGTTTAAAAGTATTAATATTAAAAAATTTCAGTTCTTGATATTGCTCAGAACGCCATTTTTTCAACACTTTAATAGTTTCTGGCCCAATAGGTACATCACGTACAGAATAATCAGTCTTTGTTCCACCTATTATAAGCTTATTTTCAGTATCACGGGTAACTCCTCTTTCTATATGAAGAAATCCACCTTTAAGGTCAATATCGTTCCATGTTAAAGCTAGAAGTTCTCCTTTTCGTAATCCCGTATGTGACAAGATAAAAAGGAAAGCAAAAGCCTTATAATTTGTTGATTCATAATGCTCATGCAATCCTTTTTTAAAAGTAATGAACTCATCTTTGGTAAATGATCTTACTTTTCTTTCATCATCCTTATTTTTTTTTGGATGCTCTATTAATTTAAAAGGATTATCATGGATCAATTTGTATTTAATACCTAGATCAAAAATGCTTGCGGCATCATTAACCATTTTATTATAAAACTTGAAATCTTTAGCCCATTGATAAACTAAAGATTGACAAGTAGGAATACTGATATCTTTAAGCAATTTATCACCCAAAGCAGGTATTAAATGTTTTTTACATTCCGTTTCATATTTTTTATAGGTTGAGCCAGCTACCGTCTGCTTCTTATTATCAAGCCATCGGTTAGCAACCTCTTCAAACGTTACCTTTTCATTACTACTAAAGCCATGGTTCTCAATTTCGACCATTTTTTGACGATACCAAGCGCGAGCCTCACGTTTAGTAGTAAAACCACCTTTATTATGCTGTTTATTATCTGGAGTTCGGTAAGCTACCCGATAACGTTTGCCTTTTTTTGTATTATATCCATAAGGTTCCATGTAATTTCACTCTCTTTCTGCGTACATCATTTAAGCATGATTAAGCAAGGGAAACATCGAGTAGTGAATTACATTATGTCTATCATTCTAGCTAGACATACTTAATTTTGTCAAGAAATCACCAATTTCTGCTAAATCTTTTTTCTTGTCATACGGTTCGTTACCTTCGGCAATTTGGTTCACATGAAAAATTATGTCCTTAAACTTTTGTATACTAGAAGAATCATCCTGAAGGTTTAAGTTATTAAAAAGTTTAACAACTAAAGTAAGAAATTCCACTTGTGTGTAAGTTAATTTACCGTCAAAAAAAACACTCATTTCGGCTCGAAAGTCGTTTAATTGTTCATTATGTATATTGCTGTCTTTTGTCTTCTCATTAAGATCATGAAGTTTAAGCATTTGACTTAACTCCAACTGAATACTATTTAATTGTTTTTTCTCTTCAATACTAGTAGATTCTGGATGATTAGTGATTTTGTTTAATAACTTTTGTGTTTCCTCAACAGTTGTAGCATCACCATTAAGAAGGAAATTGACTGTTACACCACCTAATTCAGCAATTTCACGTAGACGTTGGGCACTTGGTTTTGAAATTCCACTTTCCCACCTTGAAACAGTACCTTTATTAGAAGGAGGAGTAAAATGTTTACCAAATTGCTCTTGATTTTCTCCTCTTTTATGTCTAATAGCCTTAATTCTACTACCTAATGCTATACGATTACACAAACATATCACCACCTTAAAAATTTTCATAAAAAGTTATTGATATTATTTTAATAATGCTGTAGGATATAGTCAAGCAAAGTTGCAATTCGGTTGCAACAAAAATTTGCTTTTTATTTTTCAAGTTATGTTGCATTTGTGTTGCACTGCAGAAGGGAAGTAATACTTTTGACAAAAATTAATGCAGAATTTCCTGATGAATTCACTAATTCAATCAAAAACGCTATTATTCAGGTCATTGATGAAGCAAGTAAAAGCGCATTAAGTGATCAGTATCCAACCTATATGACAAAGTCGCAAGCTGCTCAGTATTTAAATATTGCCCTAAATACGCTTGATCAATGGATTGCAACTACTAACATTCCATATGTCAAGTTTGGCAAAATTTATCGCTTTAATCGCAATGAACTTGATAAGTTTATGACTTCTACTAAATAACTGACAAGGGAAACATCGAGTAGTGTCAAATTTTCAAGGAGATGATAAGTATTGTTAACTACATTATTAATTTAAGTGAAATTAATAACTTAAATTTGCAAATGATGATAGATGATAAAAAGTTTTGGCCGGGAGGAATTCCCCCTAAAGACATCAGCCAATTAATTAATTGGGCTATTTATGATTACATTGATTATTACTCATCGTATAAAGAAGGAGATAAAAATGCAAAGTAAATTAGAATCATCGGCACCAGAATTAATTTTAGTAGATGCGCAAGTAATTTACCCGGGTTTTAACATCAAAATTACATTAGCGTCGCCACAGCGAAGGCCACTTCAAATTGATGAAGATTTTAAGACATGTGATCTTATGATTAATTCATCACACGAAAAGCAAAAGGCTGAATCTCAAAAATCATTAGAATCGCTCATGGAATCATTAAATTTACAAATTTCCGAGTTAGCCAAACATCAACCTCCGCAAATTGTGGCAGCTACTTACGCACGATTACTACAAAGTGTAAGTTGGAACGGTGCTTTATTCACAAAGTCCAAAGATAAACTTCAATTAATTAACGTTGAAGTAAATTCAGGAACATCTAAGCGCCATCATAAGCAGTTTTTTAATTACACTTTTAGTTCCACAAATAAAAATATTGATCGGGATATGGTACAAATTGACTATACTCCTAGTGACTCTTGGTGGTACTACAGTCACTTACATCCAATACATTTGTCTGATGTTCCATCCGACTTCTTGCTGTGGTTCGATATGGACAAACAAGATCGTGGTGATAATGATGATTATCCTTTAGTAGCAAGAGCGCTAAATGTAAATAATGGTTATCGACGTTTAGCTTTATTTTATCAAATAAAGTTCGAGATTGCTGACGTTATCTGTTGTCCACCTTTTTATAATCAATTACCTAAAAATCTCCCCGGAAATATTTTTGAACGTCAAGTCGATTTAAATAAATCTTTAACTGGATTAATGATTAAGTATTACTACTTACATTCTTGCACGCGTCCTGACGTAAAATCCATTTATTTTGCTGGAGTCAAAAATAGGCTTCCAAATTCTTCATGGAATGGGAAGTGGGTGAGCGATCATAATTAATAAAAAAGCGAGTGTTACTATGTGGCGTCTATGGGGGGGTCCCCATAAAGAGCCTCCTTGACGCCACATTGAATCCGTTGTGGGAGTACGCGTTTATACTTCAAACTGGATGAACAATCTTAACAAAAGTGTTCACCCAAAATAAAAGAATTAACCAAACCGCCATTTGATTAATTCTTCCAAATAAAACACTAAACACTAAAGTGAAGCATCATTGCCAATTCTAAAAATCACTTCAGTATTTAAAGAATTATAACATACAAATATTTTATGGACTAATCCTTATTTAGTAAGTGAAGTTTTTAGTGTTGCTTCCTTTAGTTTAAGGAGGTCAATATTTTGAGTGGTGTTAATACATTATCACGTTCTTTTAAAACTATTATTTATAAGAACGATTACTACTTAAATCTCACTAATCTAAAAGAAAAATATGGGTTTGATGCCCTTTTCATTAGTGACGATAGTGAATGGGATACTTCAAAAAATGAACCTAGTGAGAATAATGAAGAGCATCGCTATCAATCTAATATTATTAGTCATCAATACGTACTTAAGTTTGGTCAATACCCCGCAATGGGTATTGTAATTTTTAGACAACCTGATGATAAACTATTTAGTTTCTGGGATTTAATTAAAGTGATTCGTTACTATCTTAATTACGTTGGGTATGGTGAAGAATATAATGAGAGGGATTACTCACGACTTTCTAAGCAGTTGGGTATTAAAAAAGACAAAATTGAAGCCATGTTATGTAAATCAAAACGTGTACCACCTATTGTATGGACTGGATTTTTCTCTGGAGTTGACATTACAGCCTATTATGATTGGAAAAAATATTTAGATATTCAAGGAAAGTCAAAGAATGAACCAACTTTTATTGCTTTAAACAAACAAGAATTCTTTAGTAATCCATATTCAATTCTTGTGACAAATCCTAATTCACGACGAATCAAGTATCCTCTAACTATTAAATTTGTCGATACAATGGCTCTTGGCCCACAAGGTGGATTAGCCGCTTTGGGTTCAATCGTTGGTCAAAAGAAACTTAATACTAAAAAATGGGATCTTGAGGATAAGCTAATTTCTTTTGAAGAATTCAATGATCCTTATAACGGCGGGTATTATAAATCTCATATGCGTTTTTTATTAAATAAACGCCTTGATGATTATATTAACTATGCGCTAGGTGATTCAGAAGTTACCTTGAAATACTTGGACTTCTTTATGGGGAACGTAATTGATGTATACAATGAAGGGCTAATTGAAAATATACATATTCCTGCTACATTAACATCGTTAGCAGATGAAATTAGTTCCCATTATTCTAAAGAACCTTATGATGAACAAACAGTTGCAAACATTTATCAAGATATTTTTCGTGGTATTAATGTTGATCAATACTTACGACCACGATTATATAATCAAGATCCTCCTAAAGATACAGAAGAGTGGATTAAAGTCTTAAATGACGCTGTTGATGGTTACGACAATTTTGCATTTCAAAAACTATTTGTTAAAAAGTTAAAACCTTATTTTGCTCGAGGTACACTTACTTACAAAAAAAGCAAGAAAGGATATATCTATCAAAAGTTAATTGGGTCCGCGCCTACTAAAAATCAAAAAGGATCAACTAAACCATTAGCAGATCGAATTAACTTTAAAAAGCTATACGAAGATAATCCTGAATTTGATGTAAGCAATTTGAGCAATCAGAGGATCAAAGTCAGTAAACCAAAATTTGTAATCAGCACTAAACTACGTAATCAATATGCAGATCATGCGCATCAATTTAACTTTACACGTAATAACGTGCCCCCGACTATTGATAATGTACTAATTAAATTAAATAACGCTTCTGTTTATAGTACCGTTCCTTGGTTTAATAAAAAAGGTGTGATTTGTTGGACTCCTGAGATTTTTCTAACTACCCAATTGAACTTTGATCAAATGCGGAAAGGTTATAATTTTATTGAGCCTCGTCAAGGTGATAAAAAACATAAAAAGGGTAGTCATGATCAATTTAGTGTACATCCAGATGATGTTTATAATGATGGGTTTAATATGGCAAAGCAAGCCTACGTGGGCGGGATGAACTTGGCATTTAACCCAGGAATTATTACGATTGCATTTAAATATAAATATGATATTGATCTTAAATCATCTTATGTTGACGCTGGACTTTTAATCCCAGATTTTAGGTTAGATTGTAAGCCTATATTAGATACTCATGACTTAGATAGCCGTATTTTAAGAAATTATCATAAGTATCCACGATATTTTGTAAATGGACCGTTTACGCTTGGAGTTGCTAACGTTTCTTATCACTTTCCAGATAATATCAAACGTGTGCCTGTTGGATATAAACCTTTGATTAAGGACCAAGGCCCCATCTACGTTCGACAGGCAAATCGGGTTAATATGACCGTAACTGATGTTATAAATATCATTGAGCATGGTGGTACTGTTGAAATTCATCGAATCATTATCCCTCAGCAAAAAACACTGGATGGAGATGTTACCTGTCTGGCACCAATTGGAAAAATGCAACACTGGTCACTAATCCGTCGAAATGAAGCTAAAGCAAAACGTGATGAATTTGACTCTAACTCTGATGAATATCGAAAATATGACGCTCTTCAACTCTTCTATAAACTACTAGGAAATGGTGGGTATGGTAAATCTGGTCAGGGTCTAGGGACTGGAGGTACTCGAGATTTCTTAACAGGAAATACCATGTATGTGCCCTTCAGTCGTAATACTAACCCTTTTACAGCTGCACAATACACGTCAATTGCTCGGTACCAAGTCAATGCACTAATGGATTTAGTTGAAGAAACATATCCAAATAGTCTGATTCCGTCTATTACAACGGATGGTTTTATCTTCTGTTCTAATAATCTATTAGAGGAAGAAACTATTCGAACAAAATGTGAAAAATGCTTTGATAAAAACTGGGTTTTAGTAAATAAGAAAAATTTCAGCGGACAGTTTTTTGAACTAAAGTCCCACAACCATGGCCAAAAGTATACTACCACCGCGCTAATCAATATTCGCACTCGTTTTAATATGACAGAAGATAACCATATTAAAGCGCTAGTCGGACTGCAGCCTAATAGCTGGACAACGGCTCGACTAATCAAACTACTTGAAACTGATACTGTGACATTTAAGGTTGATGATTTTAGAATGCAATCAATAAATGACATGAAACACTCGATTGATAATAAGCGTTATGTTAGTATGAAAACTTGGAAACAATCAAAATGGTTAAACTTGAGTCCCGATGATACTTATGAATTAATTGACTTTGTACCTCAAGGTAATTTCGGATACTATTTAACGCGGCCCTTTGCCTCAATTGAAGAATTAATGACGTATCGAAATGAATTAAAAAATTATCGTTCTCTTTTTCCTGTTTTTAGAAGAGAGTATGCAAAACAATTTATTAAATTTGATCAAAGTGTGCGAGACTATGGTTCCGATGAACATTCTGAAAAACATGTAACTTGGGTCAAAAATGATGTCTATTTAAAAGGTAAAAATTATCCTGAACTAATTGATAATTATCGAAAAGATTACGTTCAAAAAGTGATGATACGTTATTTAGCAAACCATCCGACCGAGTATAACTTAAATTTAATCTACAAGAGGTTATTTCACGATCGTTATAAAGAATTTAAATCATTTAACCGTGCATTAAAACGAAACAAAGGTCAATTCGTTAATCCGCTATGTGTCTTGAAAGAAAATATTACTGATACACTAAAAACTTACCAAATCGTAAAGCAAATTTATTAGTAATGTGTTGCAAATCCGCTACCCTTACTTATAGAAAACTGTGTACAGTTCATTAATTACTTAAAGTATTGTCGATAACAAAAAATATTCCCGAATTCGCGCATTCTGCGCAGAAAAGCCTCTGAAATAACAATTAGGAGGCTTTTTATTATGCATTCAATTAATGAGATTATTGATGAAGTTAACGCAGATCTACAATTACAAGCAGATTTTTGTTTAACAGAGCAAGAACAACAAGTGCTACTAAATAATGGATTATTGTTTTTTACAGCTGAACGAATTAGACCATATATTACTAAACTTAGCGATTATTTACGAGAGACTCCTCGCAAAGATCGTGTATGGACAATGTATAAAGCAACCGATGTTTGTAATAAACATTTAGGCTTTTACGCATTAGCTTTAATTAACGATTCTAACTGTGATTAAATTTAATAACTTATATAAACGGAGGAATAAATAATGGATACACTAAATCAAGTAATTGAAGAACACGTTAATACAGTCGCAAAAGAACTCACAGAAGCATGTGGTTATCAACTTAATGATACACAAATAGACGAATTACGTCTTACAGGAAGAGTCGGAATAAGCCTAACTGAATTAGCGCCGTATTTTAGCTCCTTAAATGAATTTGTAAAATCACATCATCTTAGCTGGATGCTTAGTCTTAATACAATTAGTAGTGATTTTGAAATTGAACTGAAAGGTTGTCACTTATTATTTTAATCTAATAAAAGCCTCGGGTAGTTCCCGGGGCTCTTTTTTAGGATTTCTCCTCAAATTTATACTTCATTATTCCTTCTAAAAGAATACGATTCTTTCTTTTTTGCGACTAATCCGAAGCCAAACATTGAAGCAATTGCCCCTAATGCAATCAAAGCAGTTGAATTACTATTACCCGTTTGCGGTAATTTAGCTTGTTGCGCTTTATAAGCTTCGCGTGTCATTTCTACTGATGAAGTTCCAGGTTCAACTTTTACAGTTGTTACATCACCAGTTTCACCATTTTGCATTGCTGACAAATTACCAGAATGGCTATTTGTCTTCCCACCAGCCATCACAACCGTCTTGCCGTCAGCAGTCTTATATTGATTACTGTTACCATTAACAACTGCCTTGTCACTTTCATGTAACTTCTTTGCAAGGGCATCGTATTCAGCTTGGTTCTTAGCCTTAAGAGCTTGGTAGTTATTATCAAGTTCTTGTTGCTTCTTAGCTAAATCACTCTTGATTTGCGCAATTTGGGCGTTAAGCTTATCGATTTCAGGATCAGCAACCTTTTGGTTCTTGATCTTTTCAATCTTAGCGTTAGCATCATCAGTGATTTGCTTAAGTTTAGCTTCGTGTTGGGCCTTTAACGTGTCCAACTTAGCTTGAAGTTGACTTTGTAGTTCCGCCAAACTAGTAGGTTGAGCAGCAATAGCCGCAAGCTTAGCTTCGTGCTTAGTCTTTAAGTCCTTAGTCTTAGCAGCGTATTGAGCTTCTTCAGCCTTAACGCCGTTGTCATGATCAACACGGGCTTGAGCAAGTTTAGCTTGCAAGTTCTTGATTGCAGGTGATTGCATTGGATCAGTAGCCATGGCCTTTAAGGTGTTTTCCTTATTAGTCCGTAACTCAGTAACGCGCTTTTGAGCTTGACTTAGTTTAGCTTGATCGCTAGCGAGTTTGTCTTGTGCTGACTTGAGTTCACTGGCCGTAGTAGAAGCCTTACTCTTAGCATCGTTTAATGCTTGGGTATCAGTAGCAACAGCCGCTTGGAGTTGCTTAATTTGATCGTCGTGGTTAGCGGATGGAATAGCGATTTGATCTTTGTAACCCGGTTGGTTAACTTTTGAGTTAGGATTTGCAGCTTTAATCACGTAGTTGTGGCTTGCTAAGTATTGGATGTGAGGAGATGTTGCATCTGAAATAGAGTTGAAGTGAAAACCACCAACGTTAAATTGATTAGCGGCTTCATTACCTTTTCCGTAATCAAAGCCAACACCTAGAAGGTCACTACCGATTACGCTGCTTGATTTTGCATTTTTGCCGATTCGTACGCCGAGAAGGTCAGTAGTGTGTCCGTTACTTGAATTACCTTTTGCACATTCAAATAGTAGTGCTTCAACTGCGTTGTAAATACCACGTTGAAGATCATCACGGGTTAAGTTAGTGTAGTTGTGTGTCCAAGTATTGTTATCGCCGTCATAAGAGAGGCTTCCGAATGAACCGTCTCCAGCCCACGATTCGGTAACGATATCAGTGCCCCAGTTGTTAGCAACTTGGTCTAATAATTTGAGGTCGTGAGCATTTGTCCAGGCATTCCAGTTGTCCTTACGGTAGCCATTTTCAACATCTTGAGCGACATCAATAGATGCATTAGTGATCTTGTAAGGATTTGTACCGACAGCTTCACGAATTGGGTTGATTAAGTTTGCTGCGTATTGAGTAGCAAAGATAACATCATCATGGGAAAGAGTTCCGTTATCGTTTAATGTAACTTTAATTTGCTTTGCTGCAGGATCTTCTTTGTAAACATTATTCTTCTTTGCTTCTTGTTCAGCTTTTTGAAGTCGAGCATATAATTCTGGGAATTGTTGTTGAGATAGTGTCCATGTTCCGGGCTTCTTAGTTTCGTAATAAGTTTTCCAGACATTGATGTATTCAGCAGGTGCATCAATTGTGTTAACCACTGGCTGATTTGCTTCCGCCTTCTTTAACGCATCTTGTGCGTCACTCAACTTATCTTGGGCATTTTTAACCGCTTGATTTGCCGCCTTGTTTGCAGCATCTTTTGCGTTAACCACATCTTGATCAGCGTTAACAGTTTGTTGAGCCTTGCCGACTTCGGTATCGGCTGCAGAGATTTGGCTGTCAAGGTTCTTAGCAGCTTGATTAATTGCACCTTGCTCATCAGCCTTTTGGCGTGAAATTTCCTTTTGAATAGCAGCGTTTGTGCCATCAGTATTGTTCTTTAAGGCTTGGTCCAACTTGTTTAACGTAGCGTTATGTTCAGAATCAAGGTTGCCAGCTTGGTTTTGATAATCAGCGTTTTCTTGAGCCGTTTCTTGGTTCTTTTGTTGTTCAGTCACAATTGTTGATTGAGCTGACTTTAAGGCTGCATCATTAGCGGCAGTTTGACTAGCCACTGCTTGTGAGTAACTAGCGTTTTCAGCAGCAGTAGCGCTGGTTGCTGCTTGGTTAACAGAAGCAATTGCACTTGCTTGGCTTGCTTGTTGCATGGCAGCGTCACTTGCTTGACGCGTTTGAATTTGGTTATTTAAGTCCGCAATTTGACTATTAGCACTGGTTGTTGCTTCAGACATCACTGCTGCGTTTGAAGCTGCAGCAGCAGATTCAGTTGCGGCGTGAGCGCTTTGCATGTTAGCTAATTGTTGGTCAGTAGTAGTTGCACTAGTAGCGGCAGTAGAGGTGGCTACAGTGTCGGCGTGTGCTGTAGTAGCGACAGCACCGGTAGCGGTTAAGGCGCCGGCTAGGGCAACGGACTTTAAGATAGTATTTTTTCTGTTCATAATATCCCCCAAGATTATAGATTTTCTGCTCATTTCTTTTTTTGATAATTACCACGTTAATATTCTTTTTAAGTTTTGTGCTTTTGTATTTAACATCTCCCTAAAATAAATACAGTAATCTTTATTTAATTACCAAAGTACGACAATTTTTTCTAGAATAGACTATTTTAACTATTCATAATTAACGTTTTCATTATATTTTTCATCATCCAATAAGTCAACACATAAGCACATATTTTATTGTGCATACTCACATATAGAACTAGAATGATACTTATAGATAACGTTCCTATTCGCTATTCTTACTTTTATCCTAATATTAAAAGGATAAGTGAGATTAACTATGCAACAATTATTAGGAAAGAACATTGCTAAACGTCGTCATAAGTTAAATATGACTCAACAAGAACTTGCCGAACTAAGTAACCTATCAATTAATTTTATTTCTCGTCTTGAACGTGGTCGTTCAAATACTGTTAGTTCGACTACTCTTTTAAGTTTAGCCAGCGCTCTTGGCACCTCGATGGATTCTTTAATGGCCAATCCTACAGCTCAAGAAAACGAAACCCACTACGGCCCACACTTAACTAAATTAATTAGTAAACTTGAAAGCTATGATTACCCTAAAACAGAACACTTAAGTAAAATAATATTAGAATTACTTGAAGATAAATAGTTTATAAAAAAGCCTCCCTATTTTAAGGGGGGCTTTTTATTAGAGCGTGAATTCATCTTCTTGTTTTTTTGCATGACGATGTTGAACTTTATCCTTAGGTCTGTTGAGTTGACTGTCTTTATCCTCTTGTTCTTGTTTTTGTAATTGGGTATGGCGTTTTCGTTGCTGATTTTGTTGGGCCTCTTCAATAGCCTGTAAATGAATCGCTGCCAATCGAACGCGCTTATTCTCGTGGGCTACCTGGGAGTTTTCATATACCCAGGGAGGAATTTGTTGCCCCTGTATTGCTAATCGTAATGCGCCTTCATTGTCAATATCGATATTTAGATTATATCCCATCAATATCTTCCTTTCCTTTTAGATAGTGATTTAAGATAGCAAATATCCCAACAGCTATTACTAAACCTATTAACTTCCACCACCCAGGAAGTACGATACCAATTGTAATAATCACTCCTAATTCAAAAACAAGTACGCTCATTAAAAGTGTAAACATTTGAATTAATAATGTTACCCTTTTTAGTGCTTCTTCGGCTACCTGAGCTTCTTTTATTGCCGATATTTTAGCTTGCTTAGCTTCATACACATTGGCATTAATTTGTTTAATAATTTCATTCTGTAGGAACTCATTAATTGTAAAACCGGTAAGCTCCTTAAACTCTTTAACCACGGATTTCGTAACGTCAGTAGTATGTACAAAGAATCCATGTACTAACGCGCGATTTAAAATATCGCTATTATTATTTTGGGCCTTAACTACTTTTGCAATAGCCGGTCCAATCTGTTTAAGGTCAGCATTCATAGCCTCATTCTGACGCGTTACCTCATTCATATGCACATTAGCTGTGTCTTGCCGTTTCTGTAGTGCATCAACTATTTGACGAGTATTTGTAATGTCTGCTTGTAGGCCCTTGTTATAAGCAATATCATGTGTACTCTTGGTGATTTCAATCACCTTAGAAGTTTGGTCCGACATCTTTTCCGTGAGTTCGTTTTGCACGCTCTTGGTGTTCTTGAATACGTCGTCGCGTAGTTGCTGTAAGGCGGCGCTGCTGGCTAATTGACTTAGATCGGCTTTGGTTGCCCCGTCTTGGATTAGTTGATCCAGCTTGAGATTTATTTCTTTGTTTCCGCTCTTCAGCTTCGGTGGTTTGGATGTGCTGAATATTGAGTCTGATTCGTTGCTGTCGTTGGTTTGCTGCTGCCTGAGCATCTCGGGCGAGTGTTCTAATTTTAATGAGTTCTTCTCGTTCAGTTTGAACATCTTTTCTGTCATTAGCTTTTACTTCCTTCCTGTAATGACTTTGAACAGGCGTAATATCCTGCTCTTTTTCTAGTTGTTGACGCCAATAATCTTCTAAGCCTTGTCTCGTATAAGCCTGACCTAAACCACGCGTAGATAACACATGTCCCGCCTTATCCTTACGTTGATAATAAGCACGTACTCGATGAAGTTTTGGCTTGCCATTTTTGTCTGGGATAATCTGAGTATAAGTCCATCGTTTCTTTTTACCTCGCTCTTTAATCTGGATACCTATAGTAGATAAACGATTAATAAAGTCGATAACATTACACACTTCTTGTTTAACTTGATCTATTGTCTGTTTAAGCTGCTGCTCCCAACTTGATCGCGTAATTATTTCTTTAGCATCTTTACGCGGACTTGCTTTATTAAACGAATTAGACCATTTTCTCCCTGTAACCAGTTGAAAATTACGTTCAAGATACTTATTAAAATCTCTTCGCATTCGATATACAGAAAAGCGATTTGTTGGGACTGTTTTACCATTTGTTTTTACTGTGTTGATCAGTAAATGGACATGGATTTTTCCACCATCACCATCGCATTGAACACAAGAAACGCTTTGTGCATCACCAAAATGTTGGTAAACATACCCCTGCACTAGTTGTAACGCTTGTGTAGCCTGTTTATTTAGGTCTGAAGTGTCAAATTCCTCGTTTGAGAAACTAATAATAATACTTTGAGCTTGATATTTCCGTTTCGGATTATAAGCTCGTCTTAAACTTTGATGAAATTGCTTTTCTAAGTAAGCACCCGACTGTAATGTTGATAAATGACCATTAGGAGTATGCAACATATTAATATTAGTTCCTGAACAAGCTAAGACACGATGACTCGTTTTAATTGTATTATGAGCAGTTTGATTGAAAATATAACTCAAACGGCCATAAGAAGATTGACAAGCAGTTGAATTAAGCACTGCCAATTTCATCAAGTCCTTTCTTTAAATAAGACTTAGTTTCATTACACAATTGATTTAATTGCTGAATTGTAGGAAAAACTTGTTGTAATTGTTGGATAATCCAGTTCCAGGTATCCTCGTTTGTTGGATCATTATTCTTAGCAATATTAGCGGCATGAGCAATTTCATTTAAATTCTTCGTAACATTTGAACTGTCCCACATTAACGCACTAATCTTAGCGTCTAAATCATCGTATTCCTTCAATAAGTGCTTAACTTGTGTTTGGGACTGTTCTTCAGTCAACGGTGCTAATCGAATTAGTTCTCTTAATGTAGCAGCATTAGTTTTTTCGCTTAATGACAACTTTACTGCTTCAAATTGTTTCATTTCAGCGTCATTTAATCGTACCTGAATCATGTTACGCTTAGCATTAGGATTCACATTTCTCCCTCCTCATTACCAGTAAAATTCTAAAAATTTTAAGTGATTTTCAACCTATACCTTTGGTAAGTGTCGGTTGACTAAATCACGTAATTCGTCGGTTTGATCATCAATGTTTCAGCTATACCACTTATTGGTCTATACCAATACTACAACATTGATGATCAATTTGCAAGTAGTTAATATTAGCTGTAATACAGCTAATGTACTCCTTGGATGGGCGCTTAATCAGCTCCCCTTCACCCCTGCGATGGTCCAATTATTCGTTCAAACACTAACCGTTTTGAGACTTATAATTGGACATTCTTTTGACTCGCCAAAAGAATCAAAACCGACCAGATTTGATTGTAAATCTGGATAAAACAAGTTCATTTTTCCCTGTCGAAAACGAACCAAACAGACCCTTCTCTTTCAATTGATGAAGAGAAACAGACAATCATTTACTTGTTCTGTCAAGTAAACAAACAGATTACTTCTAATATCAGAAGTAATACAAGACGAAACTACCGCCTTCCGCTATAGCTTCAGTTGGTAGACCTCACCTTCATTATCTAAGTTAAAACTTAGATAATTACGTTCGGTAAATAAAAAAGCCTGTAATAATTACAGACTTAATATATTTAATAATCATTAACGGGATATGGCTTTAAATCTTGTAATTCATGCCATTTTGGCATAAATGTATCATCGGGTGGATTATTCTTTAGGTCCTTAAGTCCCAAGTTAAATTCTCGGCATAAATTATTAATTTGATCAGATAACTTTTGCAATTCATTAAAGTTTTTTTCAAATTGCAAATCTTTCTTAAGAGCTTCAATCTCGACTTCATCATCATGAAGTGCTTCTTCCATATCAGACGGATTATAATAAATCATTCTGATCACCATCCTTTTCAAATTTTATTTACTATAACAAAATTAAACTAATAAAAGGAAAGCAAAATTTTAAAATAAAAAATCCACCACAGTAATATGTGGTGGCCATGCTTAAATGATATTTTTAATTTCTGTACAACATTTCATACAACATTTAGATGCAATTTAATGAAATTGTTTAAATCTTATATTTTGAGAAATCTTATTATATCAGCATTTTGAAGCTATTTGAAATTGGTTGCAACCCAACAATGGAGATGACGGGAGTCGAACCCGTGTCCAAGCATATCGCCATTTCAACCTCTACGTTCATATCTCAACTATTTAAGTTTCACTAACCAAAACGCCGTTGATCAGGGCAACCATGATTAGCTAGCTTGATTAGACTCTTCTTATTACTTCAAGCGGGAGTAATAAGCGTAGTCCACTAATTATAAAACCCATTACCGCATCATGGACGAACCCGGAATGGATCTACGCGCGCTACTTGTTAGGCAGCGTATGCGTAAGCGTTTGAATTATTGTTTGCAGTTATAATTTAAAACTGAGCGTTTTTACGAAGACGCAACCTTCGAAACGCAATTGAAACTCGACCTATACCTGTCGAATCCATAAAACATCCCCATAAAGAAGCAACTATATTATATCATATTTATGAAAAAATAAAAGTCGGAAAAGCCCTTATAAGAACTGTTCCGACTTAAAGTTAAATTCAAATTAATTTTAGTACCAACCGTTTGCTTGCCAGTGAGCTTGAGCATTTTGCCATGAGCCGTAACGACTAGCAACGTATTGGTCAGCTACCCGTTCTTGGTTTGCTGGAGAGTAATCACCATTAAGGTATGATGCTGATAATTGGTACTTACCAATGTATTGACCATTTGTAGCACCGTAGTTACCACCAGATTCACGACCAGCAATCCAAGCCTTAGCAGCAGCTTCTGAACCAGAAGCATTTGAAGTATAGCTTTGGTTAGCTTGGTTTTGCGTTTGTTGTGCTTGAGTAGTTTGTGTATTTTGTTGAGCAGCTTGTTGAGTATTAACGTTAGCGTTAGCTGCGTTTTGAGCATTGTATTCTTGGATTTCTCCATCGCTCTTAATGATTAACTTTTGACCAACAAAAATCTTGTTAATATCTTGAATATTATTCTTCTTAGCAAGGTCATTGATCATACTGTTGTTCTTAGCGAATTTGTAAGAAATACCTGAAAGTGTGTCACCACTTTGTACGGTGTAGATTGTGTCGGCATTAGCAGCAGTAGCCGTTGCACTAACACCTAAGGCCACTGCACCAAGAGTAGCAGATACTTTAGCAAAGTTTTTCTTAGAAATCATAAATTAAACAACCATCCTTTATTATTTAGCAAATTATCTTTTCCGTTTCAACACCTTATATACTACACTCTGAATATTACTAAGCTGTAACAACATCATTTCTATTTCCTGCTCTTCGTTTGTTTTTTGTAATATTTTGTAATATAGGCTGTCAAGCAATTAGGCCTCAAGTTTTGTAATCCCTTGTCCCCGTTATGGTTTCGGTTACCTTAACTTTTTTGGAAATTTCAATAAAATACAAATAAAAAAGGTGAATTTTTTCGCAAAAACTTCATAATTGCTTCAAATTCACCCTTTATTTCACGTTTTATAACAATCTTTATTACAAAAGTGTTGCAAAATAACGCTCGCAATACTTTGCAACCCCATCATTATCATTAGTATCTGTAATAGCAGTTGCTGCTGCCTTAATATTTGGCAACCCATTTTCCATTGCAATTCCCTGTGTAGCTGCTTCAATCATTTCTAAATCATTATCTGCATCCCCAAATGCCATTAAATTACTAAAGTCTTCGTTAAAGTGATCTAGTAACGCCTTTAATCCAACTGCCTTATTTAAGTGCTTTGGTAAAAATTCCATAATCATCGGTTGGGATTGAACCGCATGATAATGTACTTTAAGATCGGCTGGTAAATTTTCGATGATTGTCGATAATTCAGCTGGCTCAATTGCCATCACTGCCTTACTATATGTTGTTTCTGGTAAATCACGCATAGCTAAATTATTGAACTCAATATTTTTTAAGACAGTTCGATAAATTGAACCTGGGTAATCGTTTAGTTCATATACCCGTTCAAAATCAAGCACATTTAATGGGATCTTTTCAGCCTTAATATATTCAAATAGGGGCATTAAATCTGCCTTTTCCATCCCCAATTCAAAAAGGTGTTCTCGAGATGCATTATTAATAACTAAGCCACCATTAAATGTAATTGTATAATCATCAGGCTTTGTTAACCCTAGTTGTTCAATATACGGCCAAATTGCATTAATTGGGCGGCCGGTACACAAAACAACCCGGATTCCTTGCTCATGTAATTGTTTAAGCACCGCTGCGTTGCGTGTGCTAATTTCCTTATCACTATTTAATAAGGTGTTATCAAGATCTAAAGCAATCATCTTAATCATTATCTTGTTCTCTCTTTCTAATTTTGCCTTGAATAATTTGTTGGTTAAAGTCTTCAAATAAATTCAAAAATTGATCAGCACGATCCTTACCATAAATCCGAACCCATTTTGAAAAACGTTGATTAATTTTTTGCCAAATCTGTGTTTCAACCTGCTTACCCTTTACCGTGGCTACTAGAAACATCCGTCGCCGATCTGCTGGGTCTGCTTTTTGCTCAACGTATTCTTGTTGGAAAAGAATTTTTAGCTGCCGTGAAACAGCACTTCTCGTTACCTGGCGCTGTTTAGCAATATCCATTAATTTAATGTTAGGATGACTGATAATCATCCGTAAAATCAAGAATTGCTCAAAAGAAAGATTGTATTCACTCGCTGGCTCAGAAATAAAACTTTCTAACCCTTTTAAGCCGGTTAAGTATATATTAATTGCTTTATCTAACAATTGATCTTCTGTCGCCATTATTCTCCTCCCTAATGATTAGTTAAAATTGCCTTAGCGATTAAACGAGCAAAATGGTCATTTCCAGCTGGTCCCATATGAACGTTATCGCTTGCAAACCATTCGGTATGTCCTTGACTAGCCTTATACCAATCAACAACGTGAACATTTTTGTGTTTCTTGGCAACGTCTTTTATCTCATCATTAACTGTTTGTTGCCAAGGTTTTGTTGGAACATGCGCAGTTACCCAAAAAATCTGATGTCCAGGGCCAATTGCACTTAATATATCATCTAATGTATCCTGCGTCATGGCACCATTTGTTCCAAGATTCAAAACAACGATCTTATTTAAATGACCATCTGCTTTTAGCTGCTTGATTACTTCTGGCGTTGCTGACCCTTGTCGCCCAACTTGCGCATCGACATAAGCATTCGGCATCAATTTTTGGATACTATCTGCTGCATCTGCCATTACTGAATCACCAATCGCCGTAACTTTTAGCTTTTGGGCGGCTTTTATCTGGGCGGGCGTTAGATCATATTGCTTTTGAAGTTTCTTTGTAGTACCACTTGCTTCGGCAACCGTTTCGCCTTTAGCAATCTTTTTATTATGTTCTTCAGCAGCTTGGTGATTTTGCTCAATCCGCTGTTGAACTGCGGTCTTCTTTGGTGCCCGGTTTGGTTGACAAAAACCGATAAATGCAATTATCAACACTAATGTACCAGCTAAAAGCTTACTTCCGCTTTGCCAGCTAATATGATGTTTTTCTAAAACTCTTTGAAGATCCGCAGGTAACTCTGTCCACCGATACCGCGCAAATGGTTGTTCAATTAATCGGTACGAAGCCTCGCTAATCGCTAAAATTATTGCGATCTCAACCAGAGCATTTATTAACGGGTGATTGCCGACCTTAATTAACCGTTCGTAGAAAATCATTACAGGGTACTGATAAACATAGATACCGTATGAGCGTTGTCCCACCCAGTGAAATACTGGATTAGAAAACCATTTGTTCATACTTGCTCCCGGATGGAGAATGGTAGCCATTAAAAGAATACCGACAAAGCTGTAGAGGAACATTCCCCCACGATAAGTAAATGCTGACTGTCCATTTAACGAGCAAAAACCAAAAATCGTAATAACAGTTGCCAGGATTCCTGTAATATTCAGTAAATCTCGGCTATTTTTCTGCAAATTTGGCCGTAAACGATTCAATGGCCACGCCAGACCTAACCACGAACCAAGAAAAAGCGAAAATGCTCGCGTATCAGTTCCGTAGTATACACGGTTAATATTGGCTGGATCATATAAAACAGCCATTTCCACCGCTGATAAGATTGCTAATACAAATACAATCCGCCGAACTACTTGCGTTTCTTTAAAAATCCTAAATAAAAGGGTAATAATTAACGGCCACAATAAATAAAACTGTGCTTCAACTCCCAATGTCCATAAGTGCGTAAATGGTGAAATCCCGCCAAACTGGTCAAAATAGGACTGGCCGTGACTTATTTCCCACCAATTGTAAACCCAGGTTAAATTAGTGATGATTACCGCTCGAATATTATGGAGCAACTCGTGAGCAAATAAAGTAATATAAGCAGTCGTTAATACTAACATTGCTACTAATGTTGGGTACAACCGTCGAAAACGTTTCAGGTAAAAGTGCTTAATATCAATTCTTCCACCATATTTAAGTTGCCGACTAAATTGAAAAGTTACAAAATACCCAGAAATTAATAGAAAAAGCGGAACTCCTAAGTACCCACCCATCAAAAAATTGGGTAATAAATGATAAATTATAACGCCTAAGACAGCTAGCGTTCGTAATCCGTCTATTCCAGTCACAAAGTAGTGCGTATGCATTCCCTGAGATGGATTAAAATTCGGCTTCATTGCCTGACCTCCACAAATTCTTCATACCATATTACTTATTATTTCTTGAAAGAATGAAAAAGCCCAAGACCCTATTTTTTCAGCCTTAGGTATTTACCTTAATTACCCGACGTGATTTTCTTTTAAGATTGTTTGAACAATCTTATCAACTTCTGGTGGTCGCCTCCATTCTTCCCAATGATCCATCGATTCATCTTGCATTTTATAATGGGTATTTATAAAGTGCTCATACTTAATAACATTCTTGGAATGAGGAATATTTAACTCTAATATCCGCACTTCCTTAATAAATTTACGTTCTGCTGCTAGTTCAGCACGGCCATTTTGGACCATGTTACCAATTTCATAATATTTTGAACCATCATTACGGGTAATTTCCTCAATCAGTGTCAACGTTTCGTGTTGTTCTTCCACTTTCTCTACCCCTTTCAACCCTACCATTATAACGAGTTTAAACCAAAAAATCATCGTCTAAATGACGATGATTGGCATAAGAGAGAAAGAGAATTGATTAGAAGGTAAATACTTAATACCTTGCACATATTATGATAGCGCTTCCAACAAAATAAGTCAACCCTACTTATTAATCATTTTTCAAAAATATATCAATTTAGATAGTGCCTAATAGATGGAGAAAAGAAAAAAAACAGCAAATTTTATGTAAAATTAACTGATTCTTTTTTTAGATTTTATTGAACAGTAACTGACTTTGCTAAATTCCGTGGCTTATCAACATCAAGTCCCTTGCCAAGACTTGTGTAATAAGCCAACAGTTGCGCTGGCAAGACACTTAATAACGGTGTAAGAACCTCATCAACATCAGGTAAGACAAATGTATCGTCTTCTTGGGCAAGGTGACGAGAAACGATTGTAATTATACTTGCTCCACGAGCTTGAGTTTCTTCAAGGTTACTCCGGGTTAAGCCAGCAGTCCGATCTTGAGTAATGATTCCAATAACTGGCGTGTGGTCTTCAATTAATGCAATTGTTCCGTGCTTTAATTCACCAGAAGCAAAACCTTCCGCTTGAACGTATGAAATTTCTTTTAATTTCAATGCTGCTTCAAGAGAAACTGACCAATCCATTCCTCGGCCAATATAGAATGCATTTGGAACCTTTGATAGGTAACGAGAAGCAATTTCTTCAACCTTCTTCTTACTATCCGTAATTGATTGCATCCCATTAGCTACTAATCCTAATTGATGTTTTACGTCAAAGTCCTTAGCGGCCTGCTTACCCATGTACACGCCAAGTGCTTGGGCTAAAATTGCTTCAACAGCAATTTGTGCAGTATAAGCTTTGGTAGAAGCAACAGCGATCTCCGGACCAGCATATAGCAATTCAGTATAGGTAGCTTCACGCGAAAGTGTGGACTTATCAACGTTGGTAATTGTTAAGCTTGGCCAATTATTTTTGTTAACATTAACAAGTACTTCCCGACTATCAGC
Organism: Limosilactobacillus walteri; assembly: GCF_014830205.1. Classification (NCBI taxonomy): domain Bacteria; kingdom Bacillati; phylum Bacillota; class Bacilli; order Lactobacillales; family Lactobacillaceae; genus Limosilactobacillus; species Limosilactobacillus walteri. Next base: position 103,997 of record NZ_QORN01000029.1, on the reverse strand, counting down.
AGTTTCACCACTCTGGCTCAAGAAGATAAAGAATGGCTTCTTAGAAAGTAGTGGTTGTTCATAAGCAAATTCTGATGAAATATGAACAGAAGTAGGAATTCCACATAATTTTTCAAAAATACGAGCTCCAACTAAACCAGCATGGTAACTAGTACCAGCACCAACGATATATAGGTGATCAGCATCTGCCATGTCCTTAAGAAGCTTTTCGTCAATTTGTGCTACATCATCATTGCCAAAGTATTCTTGAACAAGTTTCCGCATTACAGCTGGTTGTTCATCAATTTCTTTAAGCATGTAGTATGGATAGGTTCCCTTGTCAGCAGCGTTAGCATCCATATCAACTTTGAAAGTTGGCCGATCTACTTCATTGCCATCAAAGTCCTTCACAATAACATGATCAGGCTTTACAACAACCAATTCGTGGTCGCCAATTTCCATAAAGGTATTAGTTTCTTTAATCATTGACATTGCATCCGACCCCACCATATTGTAGCCATCAGCAACCCCAACTAATAATGGACTCTTGTTTTTAGCAACAAACAAGGTGTCCGGTTGTTCTTTGTCCATTAATACGAATGCGTATGAAGAATCTGAGCTAATTAAACGCAATACCTTAAGTAAGGCTGCTTCAGTAGACATTCCGGATTCAGTAACAAATTTATCGACTAATTGAACAATAACTTCAGTATCAGTCTGACTAACAAATTTTACGTCTGACAAATATTCTTTCTTTAATTCAGCATAGTTTTCAATCACACCATTGTGAACTAAGTAAAAACGTTCATCTTGTGAGTATTGTGGGTGTGCATTAGCCTCATTTGGTTCACCATGAGTGGCCCAACGAGTATGACCAATACCAGCCATACCGTGAACATCATCACTAAGGGCTGCTTCTAAGTTAGCAATCCGTCCTGAACGCTTTACAAGATAATCATGTCCTTGCTGGTCATTAACGTAAACCCCAGCAGAATCGTAGCCCCGATACTCAAGGCGCTTCAATCCATCAATAAGGATTGACAAACTCTTGTCAGTCCCTGTAACTCCAACAATTCCACACATAATTAAATTCCATCCTTTAAATAAAATTGGTATAGATAACTAGTGCAGGGCACTACATCTACGTAACTGTATTGTATAGTACAGTTTTTACTTTTGGTTGTCAATCATTTTATCCAATTGGTCTATATAATTTACTTTTATTTAATAACAAATAAAAAAACTGAGAAAAAACTTTTGTCTTCTCTCAGCTTCAAATATTTTAACAAACGATAGCAAAATAACACGGAACATTTTATTATTCAACTTCTAATTCTGCTCGTGCTACATCACCAATTCGCTCAACGTATTCATGAACTAATTCGGGCGTTGCTGCCTCTGCCATAATCCGCAGTAGCGGTTCAGTACCACTTGGTCGAACAAGAACACGTCCATCGCCGTTCATGTCTTGTTCAACTTGAGCAATGACTTCTTTTAACTTTTCATTTTGCATGGCACTCGCCTTATCTGCAACTTTAATATTTAATAGTTCTTGTGGATAAGTTGTCACATCACTTGCTAATTCAGCTAAAGTCTTACCAGAATCCTTAACAACAGATAAGAGTTGCAACGCTGTAAGCATTCCATCCCCCGTCGTATTGTGATCTAAGAAAATGATATGTCCTGACTGTTCTCCACCAAGATTATAGCCATTCTTTAACATTTCTTCGACAACATAACGGTCACCGACTTTGGTTTTAACACTCTTGAGGTCATGGGCTTCTAAGGCCTTATACATCCCCAAGTTACTCATTACCGTTGTTACTACTGTATCTTTTTTTAGGAGCCCCTTTTTATCCATGTACTTTCCACAGATATACATTATTTTGTCACCGTCAACAATGTTTCCTTCGTTATCAACAGCAATACAACGGTCGCCGTCTCCATCAAAAGCTACACCAAGGTCCGCATTATTTTCAACAACTGCTTTTTGTAAACTTTCAGGATGGGTCGAGCCACAATTCAAATTAGTATTTAAGCCATTTGGCTGGTCATTGATTGGGATAAAATCAACGTTCATATCAGCAAATAGATTGGAAATAAAACCACTTGTAGCACCATTTGCAGCATCAACAACAACCTTTAGTCCTTCTAAGTCTGTTGAAACTGTTTGTTCAAGAAATGAGGTATATTTTAATGCCCCTTCATGGTAATCAGCAACTGTCCCCAAGCCCTCATCAGAAGGACGTGGCAATGTGTCTTCTTCCGCATCTAATAATTGTTCAATTTCATATTCAAGGTCATCTGATAGCTTAAAGCCATTGCCTCCAAAGTACTTAATTCCATTATATTTAATGGGATTATGACTTGCAGTAATCATGACCCCCGCATCTGCTTCTTGTGCTCGTACAAGATAAGCAACCCCTGGCGTAGTTACAACGCCCAGCCGTAAAACCTCAATCCCCACAGACAATAAACCTGCAACTAACGCATTTTCAAGCATTTGTCCAGAAATTCGGGTATCACGGGAAACTAATACTTGTGGTTGCTTTCTTTCAGAGTGACGCGTAAGAACATACCCACCTGCGCGACCAACCCGAAATGCCAATTCAGGACTAAGATCTTTATTTGCAACACCACGTACACCATCAGTTCCAAAATATTTTAACTTCATGTCACTTCTCCTCTATTCATATTAAATAATTAATTTGCATCACTTGAGCTTGAATCTCCACTACTATTTATACTACTTGACGACTGAGATGTCTCTGTAGACGATTCTGAAGATGATTCCCTAGATGACGTCTTAGAGCTACTCGTATCGTTTTTAGCACCATTGCTTGACGATGAGCTACTTGAATTACTACTTTGTATTCCCGCTGATACAGGAATCGTTATATTAGTAGTTGTTGGTGAAATTACAACATTTAATGTTTGCCCGTTCCGATCAAGCGCTTGAAGGGTAACTTGTCGTGAAATGTTATCTTTAGCATCATGCGGTACCGCAACGAAAGCGACGATCTTATCAACATGGTTAACCTCTTCACGCGCCCCTGTTACTTGAACATTTTGAATATCACTATGTGGGCGGCCAATTTGGTAACCATTATCTAAATTCTTAGTGCTCAAACGAACAGTCACTTTCATTGTAATTGTCTTACGTGGTTGAATATTTACATTAATATATTGCGGATTGATACTAGAAGTCAATTCAGAATTCAAACCACTCGTTTTTAACTTAACACGGTGTCTTCCTGGTGATAAATCCGAAAGATCTGCGTAAACCTTAAAATTTTGCGTATTAGATGTGGTGGTAACCAGTGCTGAAGGACCAGTAACTTTAACTTTTACATATTGAGGATAGCCACTCACAATATATTTGGCATTATCCACTGTAACGTCAAGCGGCATTTTAATTGTTGCTGATTTATCAGACATTAGCGCGCTATTCTGGTTGTTATTGCGGGTATTTTGGCGAAGAAAGCCGCTTTTACTCCCGTTTACATACATAAATAAGAAAAGCGCTAAAATTAACGAAATAATTCGCAAAACCCACTTATGGCGGAAAAAGCCCTTAGTGTCCTTGCCCATGACGGCCACCTCCTTTGCGGTGGAACTTAGCATATAATTCTGTTACTAAGTTTTCATGTTGTGGTTCATGAGTATATAACTGCGCACGTAAGAATTTCAGATAATCTTCTCGCGACATATTTCGAATTAACTCATTATCCTTAGTAATTGAAACTTCACCAGTTTCTTCTGAAATTACAATCGTTAATGCGTCAGTCACTTCACTAATACCAACTGCCGCCCGGTGACGTGTCCCTAATTCTTTAGGGATTAACTTGCTGTCAGAAAGTGGCAAATAGGCAGCCGCAACCGCAATCCGATTATCTTTAATGATAACTGCTCCGTCATGCAAAGGTGTGTTAGGAATAAAAGTATTAATTAATAGTGCACCGGAAATATCAGCATCTAATGGAATTCCTGTTTCAATATATTCTTCAAGCCCAGTCTTCATCTGAATACTCATTAGGGCTCCAATTCTTCGCTTCGACATATACTGAATTGCTTGATCCAACTGTTTGATCGTATCCTCTTCCTTCTCATTAGCCGTTTGGTTGTGTGTAAAGAAGGTACCTCGACCAAGGTGTTCCAATCCTCGCCGAATCTCCGGCTGAAAGATAATTACAATTGCAATAACACCCCAGTTGATGATCTGATCCATCACCCATGAAACAGTGCTCAGGCCAACGTACCAGCTAACAATTTTAACAAGGATAATAATCAAAATTCCCCGAAAAAGTTGAACTGCTCTTGTCCCACGAATGAGCATTAATAATTCATAAATCAAAAACCAAATCACTAAAATATCAATCAAGTGAATCAGATTCTGCCATGTTAGAAGCGAAACTATAAATTGCATCGCATTCACCATCCTCTAAATCACGTTCATATTATATCATTTCATTTTAAGTTTGACCCGACTTGAACAAAATTAATGCTTATTTTCCTAAGCATACAAATAAAGGTCCAGTAAGCTAACGGTTAGCCACTGAACCTCATAATTGATTTTTAGATTATTTCCTGGGAAATACTAATGTTCCTGAACTTCATTTGGATGAGCTTTTTCCCAGCGGTGTTCTGTCCAGAAGTAAAGGGTAATAAAGGCAAAACAAATTGCTGGAACAATAAATGATAGCTGCATTGAACCAGTCAAGTCAGATACTCGTCCTTGAATAGTTGGGATGATTGCTCCACCAATTAAGGACATAACAATAAATGCCCCACCAGTTTCTGTGTACTTCTTTTCATGAATTTGATCAAGCGTATGTGCATAGATTGTTGGCCACTCTGGTCCAAAGAAGAAACTAGTAGCAATTGCTGCAATTACAGCAGTAATATTCGGAATAGTAAAGGTAATAATCAATGAAACAGTTCCTAGTAATGAGAACCATATCAATACCTTAGTGATTGAATAACGATCAAGGAACCAGTTAGCAACAAGCTTCCCAAAGAACCAGGCAATATAACTATAAATCATAAACGTTGACGCAGCGGCATCAGAAATATGCGAATCAAGACGCAATGCTAACCGAATCGTAAATGACCATACAGTCGTCTGCATCCCAGCATAGATAAACTGACAAAGAACCCCCTTCATATAACGCTTATTATGGAATAAGTAGTTAAATGTTTCTCCTAATGATGGTTGTTCTTCTGCTGCTTCCTGCGCTTCTGCACTTGTTGAAAAAGCCTTGGCCCGTGGCATCTTAGTAACGGCCAAAACGATAAAGATAATGATTAAAACAATTAAAATATATTTATAAGGCTGTAATGTCAATTGTAATAAGTGCTGATTATATGCTTCAGCTTCAGCCTTTGACATCTTAGAAACCTTATCGGCAATATTGCCACCTTCACCAAAGATAAGGTACTTACCAAGCACGATCCCCATAATATCACCAAGGGGAATCAAAACATTTGCAACGTTCAAGCGCTTATTGGCTGTTTCCTTTGGCCCAAACATTGTGGCATAAGTATCACAACTTGTTTCAAGGAAACTTAAGCCAATGGCAATTGCAAAAATGGCAACTAAAAACATACTGTAAGTAGCAACATGTGATGCAGGGAAAAACATTCCACAACCAATAATATAAAATAAGAGCCCAATAAGAATTGCTAACTTGTATGATGTCTTTTTGATAATGATTGATGCCGGAATTGCCATCAAGAAGTAACCACCATAAAAAGCACTCTGCACGAAAGCAGTTGCTGTATCATTTAAAGTAAAAACAGTCTTAAACTGCGTAATTAAAATATCATTAAGACTCGCGGCAGCTCCCCATAGCGGAAAGATTAGACACAAAATAACAAATTGGAACATCGGTGTCCGACTAAGATATCCATCGGAAAGTTGTATCCAACTTTGTCCTTTACTGCTATTCATTTCTTTATCCATAATTTACTTTTCTCCCCCTAGCTTAGAATGTTACACCTGATTCAAGAATAATATTTGAATATGGCGTCATTTCTCCAGTCCGAATAAAGGCATGCGTCTTAGCAAGATTCTTTTTCAAATCGCTATGAGGCATAAATGCGATGTCAACATCGGGTAAAGCCTTTTTGATGTTTTCTAATTGCTTTGGATTTTGGTCTTTGATCTCGTCTGCCAAATAAATTTTTTGAACTTTCATTTCTTTCAAAACGTTATTCAAGACATCCATAAAACTTGGCAATTCTTTATCTACTGCCAAATCAATCTTTTTTGTTCCAAATGGAACCGGCATTCCCGCGTCACCAATCGAAAGCCAATCCATATGTCCCATATTGGCAACAACTGCGGAAACCTCTGAATTAATAATCCCTGTTTTTTTCATTAAGCTTACTCCTTACTTTTCTGCTAATGCTTTTACAACCATCTCATAATCTGGAATGGATGGCATTGCTCCCATTTGCTGAACAGTCAAACTAGATGCACGTTGAGCATATACCAATGCTTTATCAACATTTGACAGGTCCTTCTCTAATTGTGAACTTAGTGCTCCAAGGAACGTATCACCTGCTGCTGTAGTATCTACAGCTTTGACCTTAAATGCTGGCACCAATCCATGTGCTGTTGGCGTTGAATAGAAGACACCCTTAGATCCTAATGTAATCAAAAGATGCTTAACGCCACGTTCACGGAAGTATTCTGCACTCTTTAACATTGATTCTTCATCAGTAATCGTAATTCCCGTTAAAAGCGCACACTCACTCTCATTTGGCGTGATAACATCGGTATATTTTAATAATTCAGGCAAAATTTCATGAGCTGGCGCCGGGTTTAAGAGCGTTGTTACTCCGTGTTCTTTAGCCTGTTTAAATGCAGCCAATGTCACTTCTTGTGGAGTTTCAAATTGACTAATTAAGAAATCGGCGTCAGATAGTACATCTTCAATCCCGACTAAGACATCCGTAGTCATTGCTTGATTAGCACCACCATACACCATAATGTCATTTTGACCATTGGCGTCAAGAGTAATCGCCGCGCTACCAGTACCATGTAATTTATCAGTCATAATATGGTGAGTATCAATGCTGTCATCTGTTAATGATTCCAGCATATAAGTCCCTTCTTTATCAGAACCCACGGCCCCAATAAAAGCAGTTACCGCACCAGATCGAGCTGCCGCTACCGCTTGATTAGCACCCTTACCACCTGGAGCAGAACTTTTACTTACTGCAGAGATAGTTTCGCCAGGTTGTGGGAAACGATCGACATGATAAGTCGTATCAACATTAATGCTTCCCAAAACAACTACATTATTGCTCATAAATATACTCCTAACTTTGTGAATTTTTTATAAAACGAGACTTAAATATCCTATCACATTTTGAAAGTGATTACAAAATTAATTAGCTTTTATAGTTTATCGATATACCTTTAAAGACTGCGAAAACGCTTTTTGTCAAAGTAAATAATTTTTCAATGAGTAATTTGTGAGATTCTTTCATAATCTACCAATAAATAATCGTAGTTACTGTCATTTTCCTTTGATGTTAAGGCAATTTAACCTCGCTAAAGATTTCACGATATTTAAAAAAGAAAAAGCATAAAGCTATGAGAGAACTACCTCAAGCCTTACACTTTTAATTATTAATCGCGGCGTCCAATAATTCTTACTTCAGTTTCTAAATCAACGCCAAATTTCTCTTTAACTGTTTTTTGGACATGGTGGATTACATTTACGTAATCAGCTGCAGTCCCATGGTCAATGTTGACAATAAAGCCCGCATGTTTAGTTGAGACCTGAGCACCACCAGATGTATAACCTTGTAGACCGGCATCATGAATTAATTTACCTGCATAATATCCTTCCGGTCGCTTAAATACACTTCCGCAAGACGGTAAATCAAGGGGCTGCTTTGCTGCACGACGATCGTTTAAATCATCCATTTTGGCTTTTATTTCATCGTAATCACCAGGTTCAAGGGTAAAGGTCGCATCCAATACCACCCCATTATTTTCTTGAATACTGCTATGACGATAGCCAAAATCTAACTCCTTATTTGAAAGATGCTTGATTGTCCCATCTGGCAACATAACCGTCACATCAGTAACAACGTTTTTGGTCTCGCCACCATACGCCCCAGCGTTCATAAAAATGGCCCCGCCAATACTTCCAGGAATTCCTGCAGCAAATTCTAATCCAGTAAGATTGTTATCGCGAGCAGCCTTAGTAGTATCAATATATGACGCTCCGGCTTGAGCCGTCACTTTATTGTCTTGAACCGCTATTTTATTAAGACGGGTAAGAATTATCGTTAAATCATCTACCCCACCGTCACCAACAATTAAGTTACTTGCGTTTCCAAGAACAGTTAACGACATACTATGTTCCCGAACATAATCTACTAATTCTTTAACCTGATCAACCGTTTCAGGAAAGGCTAGCCAATCAGCTGGTCCCCCAGTATGAGTGTAAGTATAATTCATTAATGGTTCATCTTGTTTAATTTCAATATCAGGAAACTCATTCATCAAATTAGCCATTTTATTTTCTTCCTTTTTGTATTTACTTTCAAAAGCTATTGTATCATTTTTCTATATTAAAAGTTTTGAAAAATGATTAGTTGATTGTACAATAATAATATTGAAATTTGCAAGGAGGGTACTAAATGAACTTTGTAGCTATGGACTTTGAAACTGCAAGCGGTAAACGTTATAGTGCCTGTTCATTAGCATTAACGATTGTTCGCAACGGACAGATCGCTGATGAGTTCTATACACTAATTAATCCCCATACTGACTTTTTCTGGCGTAACATTCAAATTCATGGGATTCATGAACGCGATGTTTTGAATGCGCCAGACTTTCCAGCAGTATGGCAACACGTTAAACAGTTTTTTACTCCTGATAAGCTAGTAATTGCGCATAATAATCGTTTTGACAACAGTGTCTTAAAAAACACTCTTGAACACTATCAGCTTGAAGTGCCGGCTTATCAAACCCTTGACACAGTTACCAGTAGTCGCCGATTAATCCCCGGCTTAGCAAATTATAAGTTAAATACCGTATGTGATGCATTAAATATTGATCTTCATCACCACCATAACGCACTTGATGATGCTCAAGCCTGCGCTAATATTTTACTCTACCAGAGTCAGCACTTTACCCCGCAACAAATCCAACCTTTTATTAAAATGGTGGGATGAAAGGAGACATAATGACAGAAATTAAACTTAAGGGCGGCCAGCTTAGCCTCAAACAATTAAACGCTATTTTTAAAACTATCCCTGTTGAATTTGATTTTATTGACGAGAATGATATCGTCCGATGGTCCTCGGCGAATAAACATCGTCTCTTCAAGCGAACAGATAGTGACCTTGGAAAGCATGTATTAGAAGTTCATCCTGGCCATAGCCAAAACCATGTTAAACAGGTTCTTCATGATATGCACAGTGGGGATCGTGACTCAATTAATATCATGATTAAACACCATGATCATCCCGTTAACATTGCTTTTTATGCCCTTCGTGATGAAGATGACCATTATTTAGGATGCGTTGAAGTTACCCAAGATGTTAGCACCCACCAACAAAAAGGTTCCCGCTGGCGCAACATTAAACAAATTTTTCATAAAAAATAAGGGTTCAGGTTGTTGGATATCCAACACCTGAATCCTTATTTTCTTGGCCGGTATTTCATCTGAATAACACGGTGTCCTTCTTCAATTGTCCTCCCAGTATCCACAAAATTTAGTTGATGGTATAACTTAATTGCTGCCACATTATCCTCAAAGACTGTTAAGACTAAGTTCTCCAAACTACTATACGTATTAAACCAGTATTCAGCTTCATCAACTAGCAAACGGCCAATCCCATTTCGCCAATACTTTTTACGGACAATTACGCCTAGTTCACCGGTAGTTGGTTGGTTTTCTAATACCATTACCGTTACCATGCCAACAATTTCATCCTCTAGCATCGCTAATAGCATCACACAATCATCGAACTGGTTAATTAAGTCGATATTTCTAGCTTCTTCTGTTTGACTAACTTCATTTAAATGCGGAATGAGAACCGCATCACTTTCCATGGCAGTTTCCCGCAAAAATTTTAAAACCTGCTCAGCATCTTTGCTTGTAGCCAACTTAATTGAAATCTCGTCTGCCATTACTCAATCACGCCTCTTACGATTTGATTAAAATGTTTGCCATGTGGTTCAAATTCGAGTACTCGCGTATCATCATCACCTGTCCGCTTGAAGTGAATTGCCAAAAAGTCTGCAGGTAATTCATCTTCAACAAACTCAGCCCATTCAACAACTGATACCCCGTCGCCATCAAAGTATTCTTCAAGTCCTAAGTCCTCTGCTCCACCATTTTCCAAACGATAAGCGTCCATATGGTATAACGGTAACCGCCCATCTTGATATTCATGAATGATGGTAAAAGTTGGACTTTTAATAATATCTGGTATTTCCAGCCCCTTAGCAAGGCCCTTAGTAAAAGTCGTTTTCCCAGCACCGAGATCCCCATCTAGAACTAAGACATCACCTGCTACTAACTGTTGACCAATCTTTTCTCCAAGATCAATCGTTTTCTCACGGCTTGTCATGGTTAATTTTTCCATATTAATCTCTCCTGCTTCATAATAACTAGCCCTATTGTAGCCTATTCAGCCAAAAACAAAAAGAGTATAGGATAGAACTAGCTTATCTGGTTCGTAATTCTACCTCCCTTCAGCTGGCTAAGCTGGTCAAATGATGATTTATTAACAGTTGACTACCAGCTAGCTACTATCTTTGTTGTATTTTCATATTTAAAACAACAAAGAGACTGAGTTTTCCCCAGCCTCTACTATTTTAATAAACAATAACAAGATAACATGACCAATAACCACAAGATTCGCGTCTAAGTGCGAATAATAAGCAACCTGTAACGTGCTAATCATCGTCTTAACTTAGCAAACTGCCTTATCGAGAAGGTTATTTTCCACTCCCAATTAATTTTATAGTGCTTGAGCAGCGGTAATCATTGCAACCTTGTATACATCATCTTCACTGCATCCCCGTGAAAGATCGGCAATTGGGGCATTAAGTCCTTGCAAGATTGGTCCCACGGCCGTAAAGCCACCAAAACGTTGAGCAATCTTGTAACCAATATTACCAGCTTCCAAACTAGGGAAGATAAAGACGTTGGCGTGACCAGCAACCTTTGAACCTGGCGCCTTTAATTCACCAACTTCTGGAACAACAGCCGCATCAAATTGTAATTCACCATCAACAGGCAATTCTGGATCCATATCGTGGACAAGGTTAGTAGCATCGGCAACCTTGGTAACCATGTCACCCTTTGCCGATCCCTTAGTAGAGAAGCTAAGGAGGGCAACCTTAGGATCAATTTCAAATAGGCGTGCCGTTTCTGCACTTTGAACAGCAATTTCTGCCATTGTTGGCGCATCTAATTCAATGTTAATTGCACAATCAGCAAAGATATAACGCTTATCACCTTTAAGCATTAAGAATGCACCACTAATACGGTGAGCGCCTGGCTTGGTTTTAACAATTTGTAAAGCCGGCCGAACTGTTGAACCAGTTGAATGAACAGCACCAGATACCATTCCGTCAGCCTTTCCCATATAGACAAGCATAGTTCCAAAGTAGCTAACATCTTCAAGCATCTTATGAATTTGTTCAGGAGTATTCTTACCCTTCCGCCGTTCCATTAGTGAGTCAAACATTGCTTGCTTATCTTCTTCAGGATAAGTAGCGGGATCAATAATTTGTAAACCAGCAAGATCAAAGTTATTTTCTGTAGCAACTTTTTCAATTGCATCCTGATCACCAAGAAGGATCGGCTCTACTAAACCATCTTTCTTCAACCGGACGGCAGCGCCTAAAATCCGCTTATCTTCACCTTCAGGAAAAACAATTGTCTTATTTTGTCCCTTTACCTTTGCAGCAATCTCATCAAATAATTCCATAATGCAAGTACCTCCTTAATGGTTACTAAACATTTTAAAGTTGTGACTTTCTATCTCGTCACGCCTTTATCAATAATTGGTTGGGCAGGTAACTGCCAGTCGATTGGCTGTTCTCCCATTGCTTGAAGTGCCTCATTAGTCTTTGAAAATGGCCGTGATCCAAAGAAACCACGATTTGCAGATAGTGGACTAGGGTGAGCCGATTCCAAGACGATATTAGTGGTGGTATTAATCAATTGTTTTTTATTCCGGGCTGCTCGTCCCCAGAGGATAAAGACAACTGGTTTAGGACGTTCAGACAAAGCATGGATAGCCGCATCTGTTAATTGTTCCCAACCATGACCACGATGCGAGTACGCTTGCCCCGCACGAACTGTCAAGACAGAATTTAGTAACAAGACACCTTGGTCTGCCCACTTTTTTAAGTAGCCATGATTAACTGGTGTACAGCCTAAGTCAGCTTGCAGTTCTTTGTAGATATTCTGTAATGATGGCGGAACTGGAACACCCGGCAATACTGAAAAGCTGCACCCATGGGCCTGATTAGGTCCGTGGTATGGATCTTGCCCAAGAATAACAACCTTCACCTTACTAAACGGTGTCCATTCAAATGCTTCAAAAATATGATGCATTTCGGGATAAATTGTTTGATGTGTATATTCTTCTTTTAAGAAATTATGCAACTGTGCATAGTATGCACTTTCAAACTGGGGCTTTAAGACTTCCCACCAGTCATTATGAATTAATTGTTTCACGATTATTAGCACCTCGCCTATTATTTTAGCATAATTAAACATCATGATGCGATAAATTGGAAGCGTTTTTTATTGTTAGAAGTTTATTCACCAATTTTAGCAATAAGCTGGTAAAATAAAAGATAGATTATCAAAGAATGGTGGTGGCAAAGTGCGACAATTATATATTCGTGATCGTTCAACAGATTTACACGGGACAACTGTTATTCGCGATAAAAATGGCAAATCCTGCTATCTCCTTGTCGGTAAGTGGGGAATAAGACACGATGCCCTATCATTGTATGCAATTGATGGCGCACTTTTAGCCGAAGTAAAACAACTTTCACTAGGTCTATTACCAAAATTTGCATTATATGTTAACCGTCAACGCGTTGGAACAATTGGCAAAGGCTTTGGTCTTGTTCAACAGGTCGTCTACATTCGGGGCATCAATTGGATTATCGTTGGTTCCCCTTTAACAAGTCGTTATCGGGTATTTTATGGTAGCCACTTAGTTTTTTCTATTCATCCGGTTAAACTTTCAAGCGGTTATTGTCACGAATTAAAAGTAAATAATAAAAATGATGAGCCATTAGCCATTCTCGTTGCTAGCATCCTGAATCACTGGGCACGACGAAGCAATCAAGAACCGATTTTCGCTAAATTATTAAAACGTTCTCCAAATTTAGGAACAAGCATGTCATTTTCGATTAGTAACCAATTAAATCTATCAATTAACTAAGAAAGTAAAATAAAAGGTTGTTGATAATTGCACTTCTCTATCTGGCAATTATTAACAACCCTTTTTATTTAATAATGCTTCATTACCCGTTCAATTTCTCGGTTTTGTTCACGTCGCTTAATTGCTTCCCGTTTATCATATTGATGTTTACCCTTCGCCAGCCCTAAGAGGACTTTTGCGTAACCATGCTTAATATACATTTTTAACGGAATAAGCGTAACCCCTTTATCTTGTAAAGCACCATTAAGTTTATTAATTTCTTTTTTATGCAATAATAACTTTCGATTGCGCAACGGATCTTGATTAAAATACGTACCGTTATCATATTCACTGATATGCACGTTCATTAACCATGCTTCACCATTACGAACCTGTGCAAATCCATCCTTAAGATTAACCCGGTGAGCACGAACCGACTTTATTTCGGTTCCTGTTAAGACCAAGCCTGCTTCAACTGTGTCTGTTACAAAATAATCGTGACGGGCCTTTTTATTTTGAGCAATTAAGTTATCGCTATTTGGCTGCTGGGATTTTTTTGCCATAATATTCCTCCCCACTTTTAATGGTGACGACGAACGTTTTCTTGATCACGCGAATTATTGTGGTGCCGTGTTTGTCCACGATTTATTTGCCGATTATTTTGCCGGCCATTTTCCTGATGACTACGCCGCCACTTGCCTTGTGTGTTCCGATAATGGCTTCCATTATTATTTTCACGACGACTATTATTATTTGAACGTCCATTACGACCACGACCCCGGCCGCGATACTCATCATTATGCGGTACCCGGATTTTGGTCTTTGGAGCACTTTCAGGGTTAACTAATTCAAAGTCGACCTCACGCAAATCTTTATCTGCTCGAATTAACTTAACCTTAATTGGCTGACCAATTTGGAAAATCCGATGCGAACGCCGGCCAATCAATGCCAAATGTTTTTCTGAATATTCATAATAATCATCATTCATAACGCTAATATGAATTAATCCTTCTACCGTATTTGGTAATTCGACAAATAAGCCAAACTTCATTACTGAACTAACAACAGCATCAAAAGTCTCGCCTACATGGTCTTCCATGTACTCAGCCTTCTTCATGCTATCAACATCACGTTCGGTATCAATCCCCCGTCGTTCAGTCACAGAAGTATGTTCAGCAATCTCTGGAAGCTTATCGCGCCAATGATCTTTAGCAGCTTCATTCTTTCCATGTTTGTCATACCATTTAATTAAACGGTGAACAGTATCATCAGGATACCGCCGAATTGGTGAAGTAAAGTGTGTATAATACTTTGCCCCTAATCCAAAGTGGCCTAATTCTTCATCAGAGTATTTTGCTTGTTGCATACTCCGCAATAGCATTACTTGAACCATTTGTTCTTCAGGCGTTCCTGCAACATCCTTTAATACCTTTTGCAGCATCTTCGGCTTAACATTCTTGATGTCCCCATGAACATTAATCCCAAATACGCTTAAGAAATCAACGAATGACTTAACCCGATCATTATCGGGAGTCTCGTGAATCCGGTAAAGAAATGGAACGTGTTCCTTAAAGTAGTGTTCAGCAACCGTTTCATTAGCAGCTAGCATGAATGACTCAATCATTCGTTCTGATAAGCCCCGTTCCCGCAATTGGATATCTGTTGGGTGACCTTTATCGTCAACAATAATCTTTGCTTCCGGTGCTTCAAAATCGATTGCTCCGCGCTTCTTACGGTTTTTGAGCAAGAGTTTGTGAATTTCACCCATCGTCTCAAACATTGGTACAAGATCTTCATATTGCTTTATTGTCTTTGCATCGTGAGATTCCAAAATTCGGTTTACAGCTTTATATGTCATCCGCGCATGAGATTTCATTACACTTGGGAAGATGCGGTGGTTAACAATATGTCCTTGCTCGTCAATCTCCATCTCACAGCTCATTGCCAGCCGTTCTTCTCCTGGATTTAATGAACAAATTCCATTTGAAAGACGTTTAGGAAGCATTGGTACCACCCGATCAGTAAGATAAACAGAAGTACCCCGTTTAAATGCTTCCCGATCAAGGGGGGTCCCTGGTTTAACGTAATGACTCACATCCGCAATATGAACCCCAAGATGATAATGACCATTATCCATTTTCCAAGCAACAACCGCATCATCCAAGTCTTTTGATTCAATCGCATCAATTGTCACTAATGGCTGATCCGTAATATCTTCCCGTCCTTTTTTTTCTTCAGGAAGGACTTGTAGTGGAATCTTATTAGCCTGTTCCATTACTTCTTTAGGGAATTCATGCGGGACATCATGAGCATAGATTACCGACATAATGTCAATTCCCGGTTCATCCTTATCCCCGATGACCTCTGTCACTGCCCCGGTTAATACTTGGGGAGCCTCATCACTCGGATAAGTCTCAATCGTTGCGGTAACAACCTGACCATCTAATGGCTTTAATCCTTTATCAGTTACGTAAAAATGATATTGGGATAGCTTTTTATCTTTTAGCAAGATTTCCCCGATGTAATTTCCGACTGTTTCTTGTTTAAACTCGCCGACCATCTGCTCATACTTATGTTCAACAATCCGGGTAACCTGTCCTTCGGGGCCTTGATCGCTGCCAGGTTTAGCCGGACGTAGCACCTTAACTTCAACCGTGTCCCCGTTTAAGGCATGAAGAGTATGATCGGGATTAATATACATATCTGGCAAGTCGGGATCATAATCCACGAAACCAAATCCCTTATCATTTCCATGAAAAGTACCAACTAACGGCTGTTGTTTGATAATTGCTTCAAATTCACCTTTCTCCGTTACCTTAACTTTCTTCTCCCGTTCTAATTGAGCAAGGGCTTGGACAATGGGGGTAAACTGATCAGCATCGTTCATCCCCAATTGATGGGCAAGACGTTCAGCTGAATAACTTATGTTTGCATTGTCTGTTAAATGCGTTAATATTTTTTCTTTTAAATTATTATTTGTTGTCATTGGAAGACACCTCGAATAAATTTTGTAGATATTTTTCCACATCGGCAAATAATTGACGATGAGCCGTATTGACGGTTAATAGATGTGTTGCATCAGGATAATAGTGATAATCAACTATATTGCCATTAGCTAGCAACCGTTCTTTTAGTTGAAATCCTGATTGAGGGTCAATAATCTCGTCAGCACCACCTTGAGCGATAAAAAATGGTTGGTGGATTTGATCCAAATCGTTAGATATTTGATGAGCCATTGATTTTATCTGGTTAAGTTGATGTGGTAGGCGGATTAATAGTTTATCAATTTTTTCATGAATTATTAATGGATTAAATTTTCGTTGGCGATAATACTTCGCAGCAAGTTTAGGGAAATATTCTGGCACATTTGACTGCCCCCAAGTTGTAACTGGCGAGGCAAAAACACCTCCTCCTAGTAATTGAGGATCATTTTCAAGTGCTTTTGTTGCCAATAATCCACCTAATGAAAGACCAAACACCGCAATTTGATCAATTCCTGCATCACGAAGACGAAAAATCGCCATTCGCGTATCATCCCACCAATCTGCCGGCCCATTACTCGCCAGCACATTCTTAGGATCGCCACCATGGCCACTCAATAGGGGGGCAAAAACGGTATATCCTTGCCAATTGAGTTGCCGCCCCAACATGCGAACATCATTGGTATTACCAGTGTATGCATGAATTAAAATGACACCACGTCGTCCGCTATGAGGAAAGAAAAAAGATTCACCAGTATATGTTTTCACTAAACCATCCCCCAAACTTTACCGCGTAGTGATAAAAAAGCCTCCTGGAATCACAATAACTTCAGGAGGCACTTTAAATTTAATGTGACGAGACGTAAATCATTGCCAATGCCAGAATAAAGAAGAGTGCACCACAAATCGTTGTAACAATTTGCATAACTGCTTCAAATCCCCGTGCTTTACGACGCGAGAATAAGTCACCAGCACCACCAGTCAATGCTGACATTGCATCATTATCGTTTTTTGCTGGTTGCATCATCACACATGCGATTAATACAACGCAATCAATTAAGAATAAAGTCATTAATGTGTTATACAAGGAATTCTCCTCCTAATACTTTCACGCTATTATCTCAATTATCATACCATACTTACAGTTCTATTGCTATCCTTGCGCATAATGAGCTGCACGGGTAACTTTATAATATACTTGCCGAGTAGCTGCTGAGTTTACCCGTAAAATTAACGTATCACCTGCTAAAAGTTTCGTTTGCCCGTTTGGAATTATTTTTTCCTCGCCACGGCAGACTACCATTACAATAGTGTCTGCTGGCCAATGATAGTCTTTTACTTGGCAGCCATCTAACTGAGCTCCAGCATAAATCGTGATTGGCATTGTTACATCTTCTTTATGCTTTCGTTGTTGGGGATTATTACCGATAAAAGCATTAAACATTGCTGTATAAACCGGCTCCCCATGCAATATATCAACTACTAAGTAAGCAACAACGGCCACCAATGCTAACGGCATCAGATGCGCTAATGAACCCACCATTTCTGTAATTAATAGGATAGCAGTAAAAGGCGCCTTACTAATACAAGCAAAATAGCCAGCCATCGCATAAATAATAAAATTAGGTAAATAACGGATAGGCATTAACCCGAGACGAACCATTAACGCACAATACACAGCTCCTAAAATCGCTCCTAATGTCAGAATCGGTAAAAAGATCCCTCCAGGCAGTTGTGAACCATAACTAATCATCGAAAAGACAAAACGCAATACAAACAATCCAACAAATAACGAGAGCGAAAATGGCAAAGAACGCAACCCACTAATCAGCTCATTACCGCCGCCAAGAGTTAACGGGAAGTACCACGCAATTGGAATCACCAAGATGAATGGAATAATCGGATAAGCAATTGGTGGTAAATGCGGTATTCTGGCTGCCCATGAGTTTAAATTTAGGATAACAACCTGGTATAGGCGCCCAAGGACTCCGAGAATAATTCCTAAAACAATCAGGTGCCAGTAAAGATCATTCGGCAACATGTAATTATAAGGAACATTCAAGACTGGTCGTAAGCCAAAAAACTGCATTGAAACCATATTTGAGCAAAGCGCACTAACAAAAGTCGACAGCCAAATTACAGGAGAAAAGTTATGGTAAACCTCTTCTAAAATAAAAATAGTAGCTGCGATAGGGGCATTGAAGGCCGCTGAAAGCCCAGCTGCTGCGCCACTTGCAATCCCAATTTGGCGATTTAAATGACCGACTTTAGCCGTTTCTTCTATTCCTTGACCAATCGTTGCCCCTAATTGAATCGAGGGCCCTTCTCGACCAAGATATAGGCCAGAACCAATGGCAAAAATTCCACCGACAAATTTTCGCCATAAAACCGGCCACCATTTTTCGTCAAATTGATTAGTTAACTGTCCTTCAACTTGCGGAATCCCTGACCCTTTAATATCTGGATTGCGTTGCGCTAACCAACCAAGAATTAAAGCAAGGATGATTGAACCTCCCAACCATAAAAAGAGGCCCCACGGATGAGTATGAAAATATGTAAAACTAGCCCTAACAAATTGCAAAAAAAACTGAATTGTTAACCGAAAGACACTCACAACTAATCCGGTTAATATTCCAATTAAAATTGCACGCAGTAACTGATTGAACTGATTATAGCGATGAAATGTTTGTTTTCTACTTTCCATCTTCTTCTCCAATTATTAAAAGTCTACTAGCCATTTTACTACAATCATTCGATGATAGAAAATAGGAGTAGCCAAGAAATTAACCGTAACTCCTTGCTACTCCCATCAAGATATTAAATTTTTAAGCTTTTTCGGTCTTAAAGCCGTGCCGAACAAGATAAACGACTACTGCTAAGATTAATACTGCCGCACCAACAATTACGGAAACACGGGTATCGGGATTGATGAACATAAAGATCACAATCACAATTAGCATGATAAACGCGAAATAATTAGAAAATGGATATAACGGCAACTTAAATGGATGGTCAAGCATTAAATCCTTGTTATTACGCCGAAAACGTAACTCCGCCCACAGAATTACAAACCACGGAATCATTCCGGGAAGCACTGAGGAACTGAAGACAACAACGAACATATCAGAAGTTGAATGACTATAAACTGATGAAATCATGTCAATAATAAAACCAATAAGAATTCCACCAGAAATCCCTAAAATTGCCGCATCGGGAACAATTCTTTTCGACAACCGTCCAAAAATCTTGGGCGCATCCCCTTCGTGTGACAACTTAAAGAGCATCCGACTAGAACTGTAGATTCCAGAGTTTGCTCCTGAAAGAGCAGCCGTTAACACAACAAAGTTAATAATCGAAGCAGCGGCCGTAATCCCAACTTTCGCAAAGGTTGATACAAATGGTGACCCCACACTACTTAACTCATTCCATGGATAAATAGTAACAATAACAAAAATTGCACCAACATAAAAAATCAAGATTCGGAAAAGCACTGATTTAACTGATTTAATAATCGCCTTTTGAGGGTTAGCAACCTCACCCGCAGAAATACCTAATAATTCAATTCCTTCGTATGAACCGACGATAATTGACATGGAGAAGAAGAAACCACTCCATCCACCAGTAAAGAAACCGCCATGCGCCCATAAATTACTAAAACCAGTAGGATGTCCGCCATTACCAAAGCCGAAGAAAATCACCATAAATCCTAATAAGATCATGAAGATAATCGTAACAACCTTAATCATCGCAAACCAAAATTCCAGTGATCCATATGCCTTTGCACTTGCCAGATTTGCTAATACTAAGAAAATAATAATAACGATTCCGGCAACCCATGTATGCATATGGGGCCACCAATATTTTAGATATTCAGTTGCCGCAACAACCTCAGACATTCCCACAACGATGTATTCAAACACATTGGCCCACTTAGCAAGATAACCAGCGAGGGGATGGACATATTCAGTTGCGTAATCCGCAAAAGATCCCGTCCCCGGATTGATATAAATCATCTCTCCTAACGCTCGCATTACAATATATAAAATCAAACCAACAAATGCATATGCAAGTAAAACAGACGGTCCAGTCCACTTAATGGTCGAAGTCGAACCCATAAAAAGTCCAACCCCGATTGCACCACCAAGTGAAATCATCTCCATCTGACCAGCAGTCATCGAACGATTAAGCTCTGGTGCCGATTTTTTCATTTGTATCATTATCCTTTCGTCAATTTAACTCTTAAAGATTATATTATATTTTTTACAAAATTCCAACGGCTTTTTCTCATTATTTTTTAATATAAACAATGTAATCGTTTTTCGTCTTATTTTAATTAATGCTAATCGTTTAGCCATTGCGGTTGTTACTTTACTTTACTATTTAAAATAAGCATAAAAAAGAGACCATGGAAATTAATCCATAGTCTCTATAAACTCTTAGAGATTTATTCTAAGATTAACGGTTTTCGATATCTTGACGAGCTTGTTGGCTCAAGTTGTAGAATGAGTGAATACCCTTGTATTGAGCAACATCACCAAGTTGATCTTCAATCCGCATTAATTGGTTGTACTTAGCAAGACGATCAGTCCGGCTCATTGAACCAGTCTTGATTTGTCCAGCATTAGTAGCAACAACTAAGTCAGCAATAGTTGTATCTTCAGTTTCACCAGAACGGTGGGAAACAATAGCAGTGTAACCAGCTTCCTTAGCCATTTCAATAGCTTCAACAGTTTCAGTTAAAGTACCAATTTGGTTAAGCTTGATTAAGATTGAGTTAGCAGCACCCATTTGGATACCCTTCTTTAAGTAATCAGTGTTAGTTACAAAGAAGTCATCACCAACGAGTTGTACTTTCTTACCTAACTTATCAGTAATCGTTACCCAGTCATCCCAGTTGTTTTCGTCAATTGGGTCTTCAACAGATACTACAGGGTACTTTTCGATAATTCCTGATAAGTAGTTAATCCATTCTTCAGTGCTGTATTCTTCACCAGTTGACCAACGAAGCTTGTACTTCTTGTCTTCATCGTTCCATAATTCTGAAGCAGCAACGTCAAAGGCGATAGCAATGTCCTTACCTGGCTTGTAACCAGCATCTTCAATAGCCTTGATCAAGTATTCGAATGGTTCTTCGTTGTTAGCAAAGTCAGGAGCAAATCCACCTTCGTCACCAACAGAGGTTACCTTACCAGCAGCTTCCAATTCCTTCTTCAAAGCGTGGAAAGTTTCTGAGCCCCAACGAATAGCTTCACGAACAGTTGGTGCACCAACTGGCATGATCATAAATTCTTGGAAATCAACCTTGTTATCTGAGTGAGCACCACCGTTAATAACGTTCATCATTGGTGTTGGCAATACGTGAGCGTTAAAACCACCAAGGTAGTTGTAAAGAGGTACTTGTAATTCGTCAGCAGCAGCCCGAGCAGCAGCCAATGAAACAGCTAAAATAGCATTAGCACCTAACTTACCCTTGTTTGGAGTACCGTCTAACTTGATCATTGCCTTATCAATAGCGATTTGGTCAGTGACTTCCATCCCTACGATTTCCTTAGCAATAATGTTGTTTACGTTTGAAACAGCCTTTAAAACACCCTTACCGCCAAAACGGTTCTTGTCGCCGTCACGTAATTCAACAGCTTCGTGTTCACCAGTTGAAGCACCTGAAGGAACGATACCGCGGCCTACGCCACCGGCTTCTGTATAAACTTCTGCTTCAACTGTTGGGTTACCACGTGAATCAAGGACTTCACGTGCATAAATATCTGTAATGAGTGACATTTGATGAATCTCTCCTCTGTCATTTATTTGGAAAGCAATTCCAATTATCATTGTATTATTTTACACAATTAAAAACAAGCATTTAACAAGCTAATGGTGAACTAATTGTAAAAATGTTTGCGGATCTAAGCTAGCGGTTCCGACAAGTACCCCATCAATATCTGCTTTAGCCATCAGCGCATTGATATTAGCATTTGTAACACTGCCCCCATAAAGGATACGGACATTATTAGCAACTGCATCGCCATACATATCACTAATCGTTTGTCGAATTAGGTAACATCCTTCTGCCGCTTGCTCTGGATCAGCGCTCTCACCAGTTCCGATTGCCCAACTTGGTTCATAGGCAATCGTTACATGACATATTTCGTCATTAGATAATCCGTGGAGGTCCGCTAAAATCCTACTGACTACCCAGTGAACCTTTTTCCCTGCTATCCGGCGTCCCATCGTATCATCACAACATACAATTGGGCATAATCCATTTTGCAAAGCCGCTTTAACCTTCTTATTGATTAACTCATCTGTTTCGTGAAAATACGTTCTCCGTTCAGAATGTCCTAAGATAACATGATGAATTCCTGCTTGATATAAAGCATACGGGCTAGTTTCGCCAGTATACGCTCCCCTATCTTTATAATAACAATTTTCCGCCATTATCTTTAATGGGGAGCCACCAGCAGCCTTTACCATTGGCACTAAACAAAGCGTCGGCGCTGCAAGGGCTGTTTCAAGCTGGCTTGCTGGTGGCAAATGATCTTTAATTTGATTAACAAATGAGACTGCCTCTTGGACATCTTTATTCATTTTCCAATTTCCAGCAATAATCGGTACTCTCATTACTCGCACCTCCTAAAAAACTTCTCAGCAAGATAGTTGACTTAGCTAGAGCTGTAATTATAATCATCGTTCGTACTTAGAACTGAGCCTTACGGTTATCTTCTGCAATTAAACTTTATAAGATTCACAGACCGAAAAAGGCTGGTGAAAAAACTAAAGTTTTTTCCCAGCCCCGTTAATTTATGCGCAGACAGCAAGCTACCTATGCTTACTTTTCAGAAATTGCAGCAATTCCTGGTAATTCCTTACCTTCAAGGTAGGTCAATGATGCTCCACCACCAGTTGAAATGTGAGTAAGCTTATCTGCAACGCCTAATTCTTTAACAGCAGCAGTTGAGTCACCACCACCGACAATCGTAGTTGCATCTGATAATGTACCAAGGAACTTACCAATTTCTAGAGTTCCCTTAGCAAAGTTAGGCATTTCGAATACACCCATTGGTCCATTCCAAACAACAGTCTTAGCATCCTTTAAAACATTTTCAAATTCTTCAACAGACTTAGGACCGATATCAAGAGCCATCCAGCCATCGTCAATATCGCCTTCTACTACCTTAGTATCAGCATCGTTATTAAACTTGTCAGCAACAACATTGTCGATTGGTAAGACTAACTTATCGCCAGCCTTGTCTAAGATCTGCTTGGCAACCTCAATCTTGTCCTTTTCAACAAGTGAGTTACCAACCTTGATCCCCTTAGCAGCATAGAATGTGTAAGCCATTCCACCACCGATAATAATCTTATCAGCTTTTTCAAGAAGGTTATCAATAACACCAATCTTATCAGAAACCTTTGCACCACCAAGAATAGCAACAAATGGACGTTCTGGATTATCAACAGCATCACCTAAGAACTTGATTTCCTTTTCCATCAAGTAACCAGCCGCTGCCTTGCCTGGCATATTTGTAGCAATACCAACATTTGATGCGTGCTTACGGTGAGCAGTACCAAATGCATCGTTTACAAATACATCGCCAAGTGAAGCCCAGTACTTCCCTAATTCAGGGTCATTACCAGATTCACGCTTTACATATTCGCCATCCTTAACATCTTCGTAACGAGTATTTTGAACAAGCAAAACATCGCCATTCTTCATGTTATCGATAGCATCTTCTAGTTGCTTTCCTTCAGTAACTGGAACAAATGTTACTGGCTTGTTTAATAGGTTAGAAAGACGTTCTGCAACTGGACGAAGTGAAAGTCCTGGCTTATCTTCTTCTTTCTTAATCCGACCAAGGTGTGAGAATAAGATTGCCCGGCCACCATGGTCAATAACGTATTTAATTGTTGGTAAAGCTGCAACGATCCGGTTATCGTCACCCACAACACCATCTTTAATTGGAACATTAAAGTCAACACGCATTAATACTTTCTTGCCTTCTAAAGGAAGGTCTTCAACAGTCAATTTAGCCATTGTATTATGTCTCCTCTTCTCTTGATGAAAAAAGGCGGGCGGAGTATTCCTCCTCCCACCTTAAATCAATTAATTCAACTTGTTACTTCAAATTAAAGAGTAGCAAAGTGAAGTAAAGTCCGAATCATGTTGCTAGTGAAGCCGTATTCGTTGTCGTACCAAGCAACAGTCTTAACTAATTGTGAACCATCGTCACCTTCCATAATTTCAGTTTGGGAAGGATCGAATACTGAACCGTATGTTGAACCGATAATATCAGTTGAAACAATTGGATCTTCAGTGTAACCGAATGCTGGGTTAGTAGCCTTCTTCATAGCATCGTTGATTTGGTCAACAGTAACCTTCTTGTCTAAGATAGAAACAAGTTCAGTTAATGAACCGTCAACAACACCAACACGTTGTGCGTGACCTGAAAGCTTACCGTTTAATTCAGGAATAACTAAACCAATAGCCTTAGCAGCACCACTTGAGTGAGGAATAGTGTTTACACTTGCAGTACGGTTGTTACGCATCTTCTTACCACGAGGGCCATCAAGGATAGCTTGAGTAGAAGTAAATGCGTGGATAGTAGTCATAGTACCAACCTTAACACCAAATTCGTCATTTAAGACCTTAGCCATTGGTGCCAAGCAGCTAGTAGTACATGAACCAGCTGAAACAATAACATCGTCCTTGTTCAAAGTATCAAGGTTAACACCAGGAACAACAGTTGGGATGTTACCAGCAGGTGCTGAAATCAATACACGCTTTGCACCAGCGTCAATGTGTGCTTGTGACTTTTCAGCAGAAGTGTAGAAACCAGTACATTCAAGGACAAAGTCAACACCATCGTTCTTTACCCAAGGAATGTTACGAGCATCACGTTCAGCATATACAGGGTATTCCTTACCATCAACAACAATACCAGTATCAGTAGCTGTAACTTCACCTGGGAACTTACCATGAGTTGAGTCATACTTAAGTAAGTATGCCAACATGGAAGGAGTAGTCAAATCGTTGATTGCAACAACTTCAATGTCATCTGTGTTGAGTTCGTGAATCCGACGAAATGCTAAACGACCAATACGGCCAAAACCGTTAATACCAATTTTTACAGTCATACTGCAAATTCCTCCTTTAGGAAAAACATAATTAGTGTACTTGCTTAGTTTATCACATTACATCAGCATCGCAACTCTCAACCATTGTAAGTGACGTAGTGGTAAGGTCTAAGCAATATACAACTCCTACGATACTTATGATACCATCTTCAAAAAAATTGTCTATTCAATAACAACATTTTTCTGATGTAAGCGTTATTTTGATTAAAAATTTCAAATAATACTTGCATTTTTATCTCGATTAAGATATCATAATATCTGTTGACGCGCCCTTAGTGTAATGGATCGCACGTGAGATTCCGGTTCTCGAGATCCGAGTTCGACTCTCGGGGGGCGCATATCTGCAGAGGATTCGTTCCTCTGCTTTTTTATATCTTAATTAAAAATGGTTGCGGAATGTATTTTTCCGCAACCATTTTTTCGTTTTTGAATATGACAAAGGCTAATCAAGGAAAGCAACCGTAAGACGATTTCTTCCTAATTACTGCCTGCTTCTAATTAATCTTTACTTGAATCAGCAATTTTTTCGGCATGACGTTCTGCAATAAGAATATAAATTAATAATAGCAACGCTAACGTCGATGCGGCATATAAAACAATATTACTTGCAAGCCAGCCGTACTTAGAAACCAAAATCCCAATTAACGCTGTTGCTAATGTCTCACCAAATATATATTGGAAAAAGCCCATAAATCCAGTTGAAGAACCAACAGCAAACTTTGGTACAGCTTCATTAACCATTAGTCCGACTAATGTTAATGGTGCATAAATCAGGGTCCCCATAATAAATAATACTGTTACAATCAATGCATGATTTGTGCTGAAAAAGTACGTGGTTAAACATACAAATAAGCCGATTACACATATAATACATACAATTGCACGCCGACCTTTTAGGGCATCAGAAATTGCTCCCATAATAATTACACCAGGAACTGCAGCTAATTCAAAAATTCCGACAAGCCATTTAGCAAAGTTGGTTGTAAAACCCTTTGATTCAACTAAGTAGCTTGGAATCCAGCTCATAATTCCGTAACGCACTAGGTATAAGGACATGGATGTTAATGTAATCGCCCACACTACCTTATTTGTTAAGATATATTTAACAAAGATTTGCGGAAGGGTTAAGCTCGTTTCTTCTGAAGCAGATTCATCACCATTTTCAAGCACAACTTCATCACCAGTGTATTCAGAGATACTAGGCAGACCAACACTTACCGGACGATCAGCACCAACCAGTAAAACAAATGCTGCAATAACTAAGGAAACGACCGAGGAAGTATAAAAGACTGCTGGAATTGATCCTGCAAACATAAACGTTGCTAATTGAACGACTGCAACACAGACAAACGCACCAGCATTATGGGCTGATGACCAGATTGAGTATATCGCTCCACGGTGTTTCTTTCCCCACCATAATTGAACTGAACGTTGACAAGCAGCTGCCCCCATTCCTTGAGCAATTGACATAACCAACATTAAAATCATCATTACGTAAAGGTTACGAGTTGCCCCTAATCCAAAGTTCAAAAGAGCAGAAACGATTAATCCGGTTGCCAAGTAGTGATTGGTATTACTCTTATCACTCAAAGCTCCCATAAATAGTTTAGAAATTCCATAACCAATTCCAAAACACGAAAGAACCATTCCAACATCTGCAGTGGTAAAACCATACTGCTTCATGATTTCATTTTGTTCGGTTGTAAAAATTAAACGAATAACATAATAGCCAATATAACCGATACAAATTGCTAACAAAACCCCAAACTGGTGCCAACGATATGAGCTAGCCACCTTATCACTCGGCACTTTTTTCGCTGCTACAGGTGCAGGTTTTAAAAACGAGAACATATTTCTCACCTCTTTGATTATTGATATCGCTTTCAAAAGCGCTTTAATATTTTATCATAACTTATAATGGATTAATATTCTTTTTTGCATTAAATTGTTTTATATAGAAAAAGGGACTAAGATAACTAAATTATCCTAGTCCCACTAAAGTTTTATTACTTTTCATCAGCTGGCTTTTCCTTAGCCCACTTACGAATAGCTTCAATCTTCTTTTCTTTTAATGCTCGCTTATACTTAGAAGCGATTGGGCGACGGCCTTGTACGCCGTATGGGTGTGCTTTACGCATGTGACTATGCCTCCTTTAATATTAAACGTAAATTAATTAACGTTCCAATTATACCGGGCATTGTTTTAAAAAGCAAGTCTACCTATTAGCAAATCAAATTATATGAATGTTGTTGTAGTACCGGCGCTTTACTTTTTAAAAATCTTAAGCAATTTGCTAAACGATTATCTTTACCAGCCTATCTACTATCTCAGCAATATATCTATACCAATTTTAATATTACAGCGATAATCATTATCACTAAAAGCTTTCAATTTCAGACCAATTGTAGTATGATACAGAATATAAACCAAAGCTAGAAAAATAAAGCATAATTTTATGGAGGAAAACATCATGAAAACAAATTCATTAAATGTATTTAACGTTACTAATAATTGGGCAGAATTAGATAAGGAATGTGCGGCAACCGAATTAGCATTAGTGAGTGCAAGTCTTAATCAAAAATAACCTGATAAGCTATAGAGCCTAGTGAAAAACTAAAAATTTTCATCAGGCTTTTTTTATTGTAAAACCTAATAAATGGCAGATAGTTCACCATGTTCTAACGTCATGCCAGCATAACCAACCATGCTGCTAAAAAAGTTATTTAGATTTTAATTTTAAATTTTCGGTTAAAACATTTGACCTTTTTTGACCAATCGAGTATAGTATTATTATCCGTTAGCATAGAAGTCTAACGAGTGCTAATTTATACAAGGAGGCCACACTATGAACTTAGTTCCTACTGTCATTGAGCAATCATCTCGTGGTGAACGCGCCTATGACATTTATTCACGGCTTCTGAAGGATCGGATTATCATGCTTTCCGGTCCAATTGAAGACGAAATGGCAAACTCAATTGTTGCGCAACTTCTATTCTTAGACGCGCAAGATTCAACTAAAGATATTTACTTATACATTAACTCACCTGGTGGGGTTGTTACCTCTGGAATGGCAATCTACGATACAATGAACTTCATTAAAGCAGATGTTCAAACGATTGTTATCGGGATGGCTGCTTCAATGGCTAGTGTATTAGTATCTTCTGGTGCAAAAGGTAAGCGTTTTGGTTTACCTCACTCTCAAGTGCTAATTCACCAACCATCTGGTGGTGCTCAAGGTCAACAAACTGAAATTGAAATCGCTGCTACCGAAATTCTGAAGACCCGTAAGATGTTAAATGGCATCTTAGCTAAGAATTCTGGACAGCCAATCGAAAAGATTCAAGCTGATACTGAACGTGACCATTACTTAACTGCGCAAGAAGCTGTTGACTATGGCTTACTTGATGGAGTGATGGAAAATAATTCAAAATTAAAGTAATTAATTAGTTTGGATTTTCACAATATTCAGTAATTAATAATAAAGAAGACAAGCGATAGTGCTTTTAGCTCTGCGCTTGTCTTCTTTTTTAATTTGTTTGTGATGCACGTAATTCATCAGCATATGCGTTTAATTTGCGCAAACGATGATTTACACCCGATTTAGAAATTGGTCCTCCTGGCACCAATTCCCCCAGCTCTTTTAAGCTGACCTCTTGATGAGCTAACCGTGTTTCCGCAATTTCCCGCAATTTATCTGGTAAACTACTTAAACCGACCCGTGAATCAATCAGTTCAATATTTTCAATCTGTCGTGTTGAAGCGTTAGCAATCTTATTTAAATTAGCATTTTCACAATTTACCAATCGATTAACCGAATTGCGCATGTCACGAACTATTCTAACGTTTTCAAATTGAAGCATTGAATTAGTAGCCCCGATTAATGACATAAAGTTAGCAATTTTTTCTGCTTCTTTAAGATAAACAATAAAACCACTCCGTCGTGCTGTAGTTTGCGCGTTTAGGCCAAATTTATTCATCATCTGAGCAATCATCTCATTATGCTCTTCATATAGTGAATAAATCTCTAAATGGTAACGAGAGGTTTCCGGATTATTTACAGAGCCACCAGCAAGGAATGCCCCTCGGAGATAAGAACGAACCATCCATTCATCTTTTAATAATTCAACCGGAACCTGTTCCTTAATTTGGTAATTTTGCAAGATTCCTAAATTATCTAATACACGTTGGGCATGGTAACGCAAGCGAACAATATACTGGTTATTCTTTTTCAACTTCATTTTTCGCCGTACGACAATTTCACTTTCGACTTCATAAAATTGTTTTAGTAGTGAATATATCCGTCGTGCAATCGCTGGATTTTCTGTTTGAACGTTTAAAATCAACTGGTGGTCGGCAATTCCGATGGACCCATTCATACGGATCAACGCCATTAATTCGGCCTTCGCATTATCTCGATGAACCTTAATCCCCGTTAATTCTTTTTTCACTTCACTTGCATATGACATCTACTACCCACCTCCTTATTCATGGACTTGGTGAAGCCGATTCATTAACTCAGCGACTACTTTATCTCGATCATGGAAAGCCCCATTATCTTTTAAGCGCAAAAAGTTAGAGCTGATTACTCGGCATCCCTGCTCGCGTAATCCTTGAAAATCGTGTTTAACGGGTTGAGAAATCTCATTCCATTCTTGAAAATCAAGATAATTTGCCGGAACAGGCTGGATATTTACTAATACAGTGTCGACAAAGTTCTTACCAAGGTGTCGATTAAGCACCCGAACATGGTCAGCATCAGTAAAGTTATCCGTCTCACCTTTTTGCGTCATAATATTACAAATATAAATTACTTCAGCTTTACTTTCGCAAACTGCTCGTCCAACTTCAGAAATCATTAAGTTTGGCAAAATGCTTGTAAATAAGCTACCAGGACCAATAACAATCTGATCTGCTTCTTTAATCGCCGTTAAAACCTCTGAGACAGGATGGGCTTGGTGACCATCGTTGTCGGAAGAAGGAGTTACCCATACCCGTTTAATTTGCTTATGTGCGGCTGTAATTTCTGATTCCCCGCTCAACTTAGTGCCATCCGTAAATTCTGCATTTAAAGTTAAGGGCTCATTAGCCACCGGATAAATATGACCCTTTATTTTCATCATTAGTGACAATTCTTGAACAGCTGTAAAAATTCCCCCTTTCATTTCTGATAAAGCAGAAATGATGAGGTTGCCAATTGCATGTCCTGCAAAAAATTGATCACTACTCTTAAAACGATACTGAAAAATATTTAGTTCAAGATCAGGTAATTCTGACAACGCCACTAACACATTGCGAATATCACCAGGTGGAACAACGTTAATATAATTACGTAAAATTCCTGATGAGCCCCCATCATCTGCCACAGTTACAACAGCAGTAACATCAGCATCTTGATCACGTAATCCGCGGAGCACGACTGGCAGTCCAGTTCCTCCACCGATCACAACAATCTTTGGTTTATGCAACATAATTAAAACTCCTCTTTATTTTGCCTTATCAATATCACGATGATATGTATTTATTTTGTACCCATCAGACGCTAAATCTGCTGATATCTTATTAGCAATCGTCACTGACCGATGTTGCCCACCCGTGCAGCCAATAGCAACTGTCAAACTACTCTTTCCTTCGCGAATATAACCTGGAAGAGTTATTTGCAGAAGCGACTGCAAATGTTGGTAAAATTCTTGGGCAAGCGGACTTTTCATTACATATTCTTGAACCGCTTTATCATTTCCTGTCTGATGTTTTAATTCTGGAATATAAAATGGGTTAGGAAGAAAACGTACATCCATTACAATGTCAGCATCTAGTGGTAACCCATATTTAAAGCCAAATGACATTACTTCAACATAGAAATCATTACCTTCCCCATGACCAAAAAGCTTATTAATTCGCAATTTAAGGTTGCGTGGTGTTATGTTGGTGGTATCAATAGCAACATCAGCCTGACTCTTAAGGTCCGCCGAAAGCTTTCGTTCTAATTCCACACCATCGAGAATTCGACCATGCGGAGAAAGCGGATGTGCACGCCGCGTTTCTTTATACCGTGAAATTAACGTAACGTCATTAGCGTCAAGAAATAGCAACTTAACATCAAGGTCTGTCCGTTCTTTCAGCCTTTCCAAATTTGGCAAAACCTCGTCATAAAATCCCCGTGAACGAGTATCCATCACCATCGCTATCTTATTAAATTCACCAGAATCTTTAACTACATCCACAAATTTCCCAGCGAGACTCGGAAGCATATTATCAATTACGAAATAACCTAAATCTTCTAGACTGTGGACGGCAACAGTTTTACCAGCCCCACTCATCCCCGTGATTATTACTACTTTTAATTTATTATCCGCCATCATTAGTTCCCTTCTTCCTTACAGCTACCCACCTATTTTACCATATCAAGCCGGGCGTGTCTTAATTGAATCTCAAAAAGAAATGGCGCGTGACAGAAGTTATTCATGACTTCAGCTTCACGACCCCACAAACATACAAAGGACTCTAGCATTCAGTTTTGCCGAATACTAGAGTCCTTTGTATACTGCGCTGTAGCATTTGCAATTATATCGATGCCTTATGTCACAGCCTTATTCACCATTAATAGTTATTAGTTACCATTTCATTCGACGCTGATCCATTCGTTTAACAATGTAAAGAATTGGTAAACCAACAATCACAATTCCTACAAAGAGAAGAACACCAGCCGGGTCATTCAATACCTCACTTACCAGTACAAAAATTCCGCCGGCAATTGCAACAATGGGAACAAGCGGATATAGTGGCGTACTAAATGGACGAGGTCCCTTATTTTTACGCCGCAAGATGAAAATCCCAAAGAAGGCTAACAAGTAGAAACAATACACTGTAAACACGCACAAGTCTGACAAGTGATCTGGATCAAAGAAACACATCATCACCGTCGCTAGCACGATAATAAAAATCGTAGCAACAACTGGCGATTTTCCTTTAGGCGTAATATAAGCAAGATACCGTGAGAACGGTAGGTCACGACGGCGGGCCATTGCGTAGACAATCCGCGGGAAAGTAATCATTTTACCGTTTAATGTTCCCATCATTGAGATAATAATTCCCGCTGATAATAATTTACCGCCAACAGCCCCGAAAGCCTTAACAGCTAAGTAAGCAGTGGCATTTTCTCCCAACCGATGAATTGTATTAGCGGGAAGAAACTTCAAAATACCAACAGTAATTAATGTATAGATAATTAGAACAGCGGTAATCCCAAAAATAATTGCCTTAGGGAGTAATTTTTGTGGATTCTTCATTTCACCACCAAGGTTAGCAATTAAAATCCAGCCATCATAACCAAATAAGGTTGCAAGAACGGCAACTCCGAAGCCGCCGGTTGCTTGATGGACTTCCGTAACTGTTTGACCAAAAGCATCTTGGTGTCCCCAAAACAGCCCAAAGATGATAATAGCTGCAATCGGAATCATTTTACCAGCAGTTGTAATAATGGAAAAAATAGCTCCAACTTTATTTTCAAATAAGTTCATAATCCCAATTGCAACGACCGTAATAACCGCTAACGGAATGCGCCATGCTGCCCCGAGGCCGAAGAAATTTGCCATTAAAATACTCATAAAGCCGGCTACCGAAGCAATAATCGCTGGGCCATAGACAATCACCTGCATCCAGCCAGCAAGGAAGCCTAGTAAACGACCATAAATATTTTCAATGTATACATATAGACCCCCAGTGTATGGCATTTGGGCCCCAATTTCAGCGACTGTTAGTCCACCAGTGAGGGTAATAATACCACCAAATACCCAGGCAGCAATCGCTAGGGTAGAAGTTCCAGCACTATCTAAAACTGATCCCTGTTTAAAGAAGATTCCTGACCCGATTATTGTTCCAACAACAATCGAAATGGCAGACCAGAACCCAAGCGACCTTTTTAATTCATCTGCTGGTTGTTGATTCATCATCATTCCTCCATTCTAATATTAGGCAAAATAAAAACCCAGGTCTCGTTACATTAATCATAAGGACTTGCCAAATGATTAATAGAGACCCGGGTATATTTACACCTGTCTATGGGTACACCAAAATCACTCAGCCTTAATGGAACTAGAGGCTGAGGAGGAAGAAAATTGTTGATTTTGATTAACTAATCGTAACATTTGTTTTCCCTCATTTCGTGTACGTTGATTTTTATTAGAATACCATTAGAAGATTAAATTTGCAACTCTTTTTTTATTTTTTATTTTTGGCTGCTCGTTCTGCTGCCCAGTTTTGATCTCGCGTAAGCATCTCTTTAAGGTAGCGGCCTGTATAACTTTCTTTTACTTCTGCCACTTCTTCAGGAGTCCCTGTTGCAACGATATTACCGCCCCCGGCTCCTCCTTCCGGTCCTAGATCAATTAACCAATCAGCTGACTTGACCACATCTAAGTCATGTTCAATAACCAATACTGTATTTCCAGCATCTACTAATCGTTGAAGAACTGCTAATAGTCGCTTGATATCGTCCATGTGCAGCCCAGTTGTTGGTTCATCGAGGATATAGAAGCTCTTACCGTGAGATTGTCGGTGCAATTCAGCCGCTAACTTCATTCGTTGGGCTTCACCACCAGAAAGAGTAGTTGCCGGCTGTCCGAGGTGAACATAACCTAAACCAACATCTTCAATTGTTTGAAGCTTACGCTTGATCTTCGGAATTGCACTAAAGAATGCTAATGCTTCAGAAACAGTCATGTTCAGTACTTGCGCAATATTTTTTCCCTTATATTCAACTTCAAGCGTTTCAGAGTTGTAACGGGTACCATGACATACTTCACAAGGAACGTATACGTCTGGTAAGAAGTTCATCTCAATCTTAATAATTCCATCACCACGACATGCCTCACAACGACCACCCTTTACGTTAAAGCTAAAGCGTCCCTTTGTGTAGCCCCGCATCTTTGCTTGGTTAGTCTGCGCAAATAACTCCCGAATATCATCAAAGACTCCAGTATAAGTAGCTGGATTGCTTCGAGGTGTCCGTCCAATTGGGGATTGGTCAATATTAATCACCTTTTCGATGTTTTTAACACCACTAATTGACTTATACTTCCCCGGTTTAGCAGAGTTATTATTTAATTTTTGTGCCAAGACCCGCTTCAAAATCAAATTAACCAGCGTTGACTTCCCAGAACCAGAAACACCTGTTACACAGATAAATTTACCTAAAGGAAAATCAACATCAATATTTTTTAAATTGTTTGCAGCAGCGCCTTTAATCGTAATTTTTTTGCCATTCCCTGGTCGCCGTTCCTGCGGGACCTCAATAAATTTCTTTCCGGAAAGATATTGACCAGTAAGCGACTTTCGTGAGCGCATAATCTGCTTCGGCGTGCCCGCAGCCATTACTTGTCCACCATTTTCACCAGCGCCAGGACCGATATCAATAATATAATCAGCAGCACGCATCGTGTCTTCATCATGCTCAACCACAATCAATGTATTGCCAAGGTCGCGCATTGCTTTTAAGGAAGCGATTAACCGGTCATTATCCCGTTGATGCAACCCGATTGATGGTTCATCTAATACATACATTACCCCCGATAGATTCGAGCCGATCTGGGTTGCCAATCGAATTCGTTGGGCTTCACCACCAGAAAGCGTCCGCGCAGATCGACTAAGCGTCAAATATTCAACTCCAACATTTTTCATAAATGTTAATCGGTCAATAATTTCCTTCAAAATTGGCTTAGCAATTTGCTGATTTTGATCTGATAATTGAACATCTTTAAAGAACTCAAGTGATTCACTGATTGGTAAGTCAGAAATTTCTCCAATATTTTTACCATCAATTTTGACTGCTAACGCACGCTGATTTAAACGATAGCCGTGACAAACCGGACATGGCAGCTCCGTCATATATTTTCTCATTTGCTCACGAGTAAAGTCGGAATTAGTTTCCCGATAACGCCGATTGATGTTGTTAATCACTCCTTCAAAAGGCACATCAACATCACGGATACCGCCAAAATCGTTTTCATAATGAAAGTGGAATGTCTTAGCACCATTCCCATAGAGAACCTGTTGTTGCTGCTTTTTCGGTAACTTATTAAATGGCGTATCCATATCAATCCCCGCCGATTTACAAAATTGTTCTAGTAGCTGCGGATAGTATTGTGAAGAAATCGGATTCCACGGAACGATGGCCCCTTCTCTCAATGTCTTAGCAGGATCGGGGACAACCAAATCAATATCTACTTCTAGCTTCAACCCTAATCCTTCACACTCGGGACAGGCTCCAGTCGGTGCATTAAAAGAAAATAGGCGTGGTTCTAATTCACCAACCGTGAAGCCACAAATTGGACAGGCATACTGTTCTGAGAAAGGAATTGGGTCGCCACCAATAATATCGGCAATCGCATACCCTTTACTTAAGCGAAGCGCTGCTTCAAAAGAATCAAATAGCCGCGATCTTACACCGTCTTTAATAATAATTCGGTCAATCACAACGTTAATCGTGTGCTTTTTGTTTTTATCTAATTCCGGCACTTCATCAAGGTCATAAGTTTCCCCATCTACCTGCACTCGAACAAAGCCTTCACGCTTAATTGTCTCAAAAACTTTCTTTTGCGTCCCCTTTTTTTCACGAACGACTGGGGATAAAATTTGCAAACGAGTCCGTTCCGGTAATTCCAGTACACGGTCAACCATTTGTTCCGGCGATTGACTAGTAATCGGAATATTATCATTTGGACAAATCGGTGTACCAACCCGCGCCCATAATAAACGTAAGAAGTCATTGATCTCAGTAACAGTTCCAACCGTTGAGCGGGGGTTATGCGACGTTGTTTTTTGATCAATCGAAATTGCTGGTGAAAGCCCGTCAATTGAGTCGACGTCCGGCTTGTCCATCTGTCCTAAAAATTGCCGCGCATACGCAGACAGGCTCTCCACGTAGCGTCGTTGTCCTTCGGCATAAAGGGTATCAAATGCCAGTGAACTCTTGCCAGAACCTGACAATCCTGTTACAACAACTAGCTTATTCTTAGGAATCGTCACGTCAATATTTTTCAAGTTGTGTGCTCGTGCACCATGGATTATGATCTTATCATTTGCCACGAACTAATCCCTCCTTTTATTTTTTAACTTGTGTTTTTAATTCCATAATTGTGTCGCGAAGAGTAGCGGCTTGTTCAAAGTCTAAGCGCTTAGCTGCTGATCGCATTTGTTCTGTCAATTCATCAAGCATTTTGACCTGCGCGTTTTTATCAAGCTTAGCAAAATCTTTATCTGTAAATTCGGCACTATTGACTTGTTCTTCATCATCCGCCGCCTTTTTAGTAACGGAAATTGCTTCTTGAATTGGTTTAATTATTGTATGTGGCGTAATATGGTGCTCTTCATTATACTTCATCTGAATCGTCCGCCGGCGTTTCGTCTCATCGATTGCCTTTTGCATCGAATCAGTTACTGTATCAGCATACATAATAACAGCACCGTTCTCATTCCGCGCTGCCCGGCCAATTGTCTGGATCAGTGAGCGCTCATTTCGTAAAAATCCTTCCTTATCAGCATCCAGAATCGCTACTAACGATACTTCAGGAACATCAAGTCCTTCCCGCAAAAGATTGATTCCGACCAGAACATCAAACTTACCCAGCCGCAAGTCCCGAATGATCTGAGTCCGCTCAAGCGTCTTAATATCACTATGGAGGTATTTAACCTTCAACCCCATGTCTTTCAAATAATCAGTCAAGTCTTCTGACATTTTCTTCGTCAACGTAGTCACAAATACCCGTTCATTACGCTCAATCCGCTTATTGATTTCGCCAACGAGGTCATCAATCTGCCCCATTACTGGTCGTACTTCAACTGTCGGATCAAGAAGTCCGGTTGGCCGAATAATCTGCTGGGCAACATGGTCAGTTTGCTCCATCTCATAAGGTCCGGGAGTAGCTGACATATACACAACCTGGTTAACGTGTTGCTCAAACTCTGGTAGTTTTAATGGACGGTTATCTAAGGCACTTGGTAACCGAAATCCATAATCGATTAGCATCTGTTTCCGGGCGCGATCGCCGTTGTACATTCCACGTACCTGCGGCATTGTTTGGTGGGATTCATCAACAACAAGCAAAAAGTCTTTCGGGAAGAAATCAAGCAACGTGTATGGCGGCTCACCCGGTTTTCGTCCGTCCATATAGCGGGAATAG
Source organism: Limosilactobacillus walteri (assembly GCF_014830205.1). NCBI lineage: Bacteria > Bacillati > Bacillota > Bacilli > Lactobacillales > Lactobacillaceae > Limosilactobacillus > Limosilactobacillus walteri. The sequence continues at coordinate 66,303 of NZ_QORN01000029.1, read as the reverse complement.
TTTTCAATTCCGTTGGTATAACCCATCTCCCGCATCATCTCGATATCGTAAGTCGTCCGCTGCTGAATCCGCTCGGCTTCAAGAAGTTTTCCAGCATCAGTAAATTTCTTTACTTGTTTTTTCATATCCGCTTCAATCTGCGGAAGCGCGCGATCCATCACTTCTTCGTTAGTCATAAAGTGCGTCGCTGGGAATATCGAAACATGGTCACGGTCACCGATCACCTCGCCAGTTAAAGCGTCAACTTCGCGAATCCGGTCGATCTCATCTCCGAAAAATTCAACCCGTAAAGCCCGCTCATCACGAGAAGCGGGAAAAATCTCGACAACGTCGCCCCGTACCCGAAACCGTCCACGTTGAAAATCAATATCATTACGGTCAAACTGAATGTTAACAAGGTCGGTTAACAGCCGATCACGTTCGATCTCTTGTCCTACCCGCAAAGAAAGGACACTATTCTGGTACTCCCGCGGATCACCTAATCCAAAAATACTCGATACTGAAGCAACCACAATAACGTCATTTCTTTCTAGCAATGAAGTAGTCGCTGAGTGGCGCAATTTATCAATCTCGTCGTTAATTGAAGCATCTTTTTCAATATATGTATCACTAGAAGGAACATATGCTTCCGGTTGGTAATAGTCATAGTATGAAACAAAATATTCAACTGCATTATGAGGGAAGAACTTTTTCATCTCACCATAAAGCTGTCCCGCAAGCGTCTTATTATGAGAGAGGATCAATGTCGGCTTATTGACATTAGCGATAACGTTTGAAATCGTAAATGTTTTTCCTGTCCCTGTGGCTCCTAATAGGATTTGAGACTTCTCGCCCTCTTCAATTCCCTTAGTCAATTGTGCAATCGCTTGGGGTTGATCGCCTGTTGGCTGATAATCTGATACTAATTCAAATTTTTTATCTGGTTGCCGGTATATCACAAAAAGGTCCTCCCTCTTACAATTTTTAGACAAAAGAAAGTGGAATCGCAAGCGTTAAATTACCGCGTCCCACTCATATCATCACTTCACTATTTACTGTTATAAGTTTATCATCCAAACATGCATTCGTCTATAAATTTACTAGATAAAAATAAGGAGAATCGTGGGCATTTCCCACTAATTCTCCGCAAAACCTATTTTTAATTAAACCGCCGAGCATAACCAAAGTAAAATTGGAAACCTGCCGCAATAACGTTAAGCCAATTGAGGCAAATAAACCATGGAACAATATTGGCATTGCCCAAGTGAGTTACACCATAAAATACACTAAATCCGCCGATAATTGCAATTAAATTAATCCAAGCGCATATCCGACGCATTACGATATCTTTAGGCCGACTTAATATCCAGAAAATATCAACAATTAACCATAATACTAAAATTGAAAATGTTCCCGTAAACATACTTGCCGTAAACATGTTTGCCGCCTCCCTTTACTTTGTTAGCTTTTACCCTCTATCTCTATTATAAGAAAGCGTTTGCAAAAAGCAACTATTAAGTAAAAGAAGAACATTTTACAATACCTATTGTTGAATTATTTGGGTTGTCACAATTGCCAGTTGATTTTTGGCATTACCATCTGCATTGTCTTTTAATAACTCCGGCAAGATCTTTTTAAGAAAGTATTGCACACTTGCCATATCGCGAAAGTCCATGATCGCGGTCAAACTTGACTTGTAGATATCCATATACACCGGTTCTGGATTACCTTTTTGAATTTCGCCAAACGATTCATACATCAGGTCAATTTTATCAGCTACTGCTAGAATTTGACCTTCAAGCGTATCATCTTTTCCTTCCGCAAAGCGTCGCTCGTATGCCGTGCGAAATTCAGCCGGGATTTCTGATTGAATAAAGTTCTCAGTCAGTGACTTGTCTACCCGGGCCAACATCGACCGCAATTCCGGCGTCGCATACTTGACCGGTGTCTTAATATCACCGATAAAGCGCTCTGTGTAGTCATGATTAAGGGCTTTTTCGTATAGTGACCGCCAGTTAATCTCATTACCTGCTTGTTCTTCAATATCACCAAGCATTTGTGCCGCCTGCGTCACCTTAAAAGAATGGGCAGCAACGTTATGCTCTTCAAATTTAAAATATCCCGGAGCACGATTAATCATTTCAAGATCACTTAAACTTTTTAAATACTCATGCATTCCCATGGCGGATTCCTCCCCAAAATAGTTGATTTTTACAATCATACAATTTTTATGTAAAAATTCAAGAAAAAACTTATTAGGAATAATTAGATTTTCAACAAGTCTCTTGGTGACCTTAAAAGATAATCGGCTTTCTTTAATGCTTCCGGGTTGATTGACCCATATAATGCTCCGGCGAATTTTATTCCCGCTCGATGCGCAGCAAGCAAATCAGTTTGCATATCACCAATATAAATAGTTTCACGGGGATTTGCTTTCATTTCCTTCATTGCATATACAATTGGCTCTGAATCCGGCTTATGTCTATTCGTTTTATCGGCAGTTACTACCACTGAATAAACAGATGCAAAATCATACTTATCTTGAAAATACCGTTGATACTCACGTTCCGTTTTTGAAGTCACAATTGCTAAATGATTATCAGGATCTGCTGCCATCTTTCTTAATACATCAGGAATGCCATTGAATATTTTTACCTCATTAAAATTTTGATAAGCTGCCCTTAACCATTCTCGGTTAATTATCTTCACTTCACTATGTGGGACACCCAGGTACTCTAACGCATTTGTAGCAGCCAAACCATATATTCTTTTTTTCAGCTCTTTTATTTGACTTGCCGAAAAGTAATACCCGTTCTTTTTAAGAGTCACAAATAAGCCGGCATATACATATTACATGTATTTATTAAAGTACCATCAATATCAAAAATAAAATTTTTTAGTTTTGTCATATTAACTGTCTTCCTAGGCAAATGATGTTGCAACGCTTCCAATTACAATTAACACAATTCCCAAAATTGTATAAAACATTTCACGTTTACTCTTGTGTTCATGAAGAATGAAAATTCCACCAAAAGTTGCAATAACAACATTTAACTGCGTCCAAATAAATGCAGATGTATTTCCGTTTACTTGTGCAGAAAAAATATAAGCAAAACCGGCAACTCCCCAAGCAAGACCTCCAAGAATATTAAGGTATTGTTGTTTCTCAAAGAAAGCATGACGGTCAGCAAACAGCCCGTATATTATTGCTCCGAGTAGGATTCCTAACATTTCCGGGAGAAAAATTCCAGTACCACTTTGTTGCTTGATTACTGGAATATTAGGAAATGAAGAGTAAACCCAAAAACCAATTGTTGTACACAATAGGAACAAAACAGCACTTGCTGATATTTTCTTCTCTTTTTGATCACTCACAGATGTAAATAACGCTCCAACGATAACAATAATTAAAGCAATTATTCCAATAATTTTCGACTTCACCCCAGCCCAATCGCCAAAAATTAAAACACCAATAATCGAATTCCCAACTAATTGAAAAACAGTTGATAACGGAATAGTATTTGAAACACCAATGTGCTTAAACGAAATAAATTGACCGATTTGTCCAACAGTCCATAATGCTCCACAAAGAACGGAAAGCCAAAAAGCTGCTGTACTAATTGTTGGATGGGTAAAAATATATGCGATTAAGCCAATAAGTGAAGCTCCCGCACCTATTCCAAAAATTTGATTAACCGGTGATCCACCAATTTTTCCAGTAATCAGGGGCATTGTTCCCCACCCTAACGCAGGAATTAAAGCAATCAAAATATTCATAATTCCAATCTCCTCTATCATATAATTCTTTTGCGGACTTATAATAATTTAGGAAACTGGTTTCCTGTCAATAAGAAATGAGGAAAAAACATGTCAACAATTTACGATGTCGCTAAAGAGGCTGGCTGCGCTCCATCATCAGTATCTAAATTTATTACAAAGCATGGCTATGTAAGTAATAAGCTTGGTAATAAAATAACTGCAGCAATGGCTAAGCTAGATTATCACTATAATGGCCTTGCGCGAAATCTCAGCACTAAAACTAATAATCGCATTGGCGTGATTGTTCCATTTTTAGATCACCCCTATTTCCAAGGATTAGTAAATGCAATTATCCTTGAAGCTAGTAAGATAAGTAAGGAAGTTGTTATATTACCTACCGCATATAACGCAAACCGCGAACAACAATATTTACAAGAACTCGAACACAACATGGTAAGTTCACTCATTATTACTTCGCATTCCTTGCCATATACAAAAATTTACCCTTATCAGCGCTTTGGCAAAATTGTTTTCTGCGAAAATAGTAATCATCAGCAGACTCGCTGTGTTTTCAATAATCGCAAAGAAATATTTGAAAAGCTTTTTACAACTTTAAAACAAAAGGAAATTACTAATTTTGGTTTTATGTTTATTCGCAATCCGCAAGATAGTAAAACAACTAAAGAAACTTTTGAGGCTTTCAAAAAAATTTTTAATCATTATCCCCAGCCAGAAAGAATTATATATAATTGTCGAACTGCTGAGGATGGAAAAAACGGTTATTTAAAGCTAAAAAGAACTATTCCTAACTTACAAATAGTTCTTTCGGAAAGTGATATATCTGCTGCTGGTGCTTACCAGGCCCGCGGCAATTCAGACACATTAATCATCGGACAGGGAAATCAATTAGTTAGTAAATTACTTCGCTTTACATCAATTGATCAACATTTAGATGAAACTGGCATTTTAGCATTAAAACTAGCTACTGAAGCAACTTCAACAATGAAAGAAAAGGTAAACTTTGATATAATTTGGCGCTAAAAAAACGAGGTTGAAAAAATTTTCAATCTCGCTTTATCCTTATCAGTTCAATTTATTCTTCAGCAAATTCTTGCAAAGCCTTTTCAAAGTCAGCTAACTTTGTATTGGCCTTTTCCAAGGTATCCGCACTCGTTCCAATGTAGAACTTAAGCTTTGGTTCAGTTCCTGAAGGACGAATTGCAATCCATGTATCGTCATCAAGAATGTAACGCAATACGTTTGATTCAGGAATGCCTAATTCGCTAACCTTGCCATCAGCAGTCGTCTTAGTACCCTTAGCAAAGTCTTCAGTAAGTACCACTTGGTGACCAGCAAAATGGGTTGGTGCTTCTTCGCGGAACTTCTTCATTAAGTTCTTAATCTTAGCTGGACCGTCCACGCCAGCATAAGTGTTAGCGATCGTCTTTTCACGGAAGTAGCCATACTTCTTAAAGAGTTCTTGTAAGCCATCATAAAGGGTCATATCCCGACTACGGTAATATGCAGCTACCTCAGCTAATAGTGTTAATGATTGAATAGCATCCTTATCCCGAACAAATGGCTTAATCAAGTAACCATAGCTTTCTTCAAAGCCAAACATAAAGGTATGGTCAATCTTACCAGTTTCATATTGGTGAATTTGGTCGGCAATCCACTTGAAACCAGTCAAAACATTAACCATTGCAACCCCGTAGCTTTCGGCAATCTTTGCAGCAAAGTTAGTTGAAACAATTGACTTAACAGCTGCCGCATTCTTGGGTAAAGTTCCTGCTTGTTTATGAGCTTCGAGGATGTAAGCAAGCATAATTGAAGCAATCTGGTTACCCGTAAGCAATTGATATTCACCATTAGGTTGACGAACGGCACAGCCAAGACGGTCAGCATCTGGATCAGTCGCAATTAAAACATCGGCACCAACCTTTTTGCCAAGAGCAATCGACCGTACAAATGCTTCGGGGAATTCTGGATTAGGATGTTCTAACCCTGGGAAATCACCATTAGGCTGTGCTTCAGTTGGTTCCATCTCATAATTTGTAAAACCAGCTTGTTGTAAAGCACGTTCACCAAGCATCCGCCCGGTCCCGCATAATGGTGTAAAGACAAACTTCATGTCCTTGCCATATTCTTGAGCTAATTTTGGATTAACAGTTACTCCCTTGGCATTTTCAAGATAAGCAGCGTCAACATCTTCACCCATAATCGTCTCAAGACCATTATCAAGCATTTCTTGTTCGTCAGCTAAGGCAATATCAAAGATGTCATCAATCTTACGAATATAACCGGTCATCATGTCAGATTCCTTTGGCGGCATCTGTCCGCCATCTTCACCATAAATCTTGTAGCCGTTATATTCTTTCGGGTTATGACTAGCGGTAATCATAATTCCGGCGTAAGTTCCCATATGCCGAACCGCAAATGATAGCTCTGGAGTTGGGCGAAGGTTGTCATAAATATAAACTTTGATCCCATGTGCGCCTAGTACGCGAGCCGCATCATGAGCAAACTTACGTGAATTGTGACGTGAATCGTAACCAATCGCAACCCCGCGCTGCTTGATCTCATCACCAAGTGAATCCATCAAGGTTGCTAATCCTTCTGTTGCTTGCCGAACCGTATATACATTCATCCGGTTAATCCCTGGTCCCATCAAGCCCCGCATACCAGCAGTACCAAATGAGAGCGGTCCATAGAAGGCGTCCTCAATTTCTTTATCATCGTTCATTGCAGCTAATTCTTGCTTTAAGTCTGGTTCAAGATCTGTCCGTTCTTGCCAAACCTTATAAGTATCTTTCCAGCTCACAATAATGTCTCCTTTACGTCTTACTCTGTTTTTTAGTATACCGCATAAAATCCTTGATGTCGCTTTTTACTTTTGTTTTTACTAAAATTTTACCAACACTACTTTAGCCATGGTTTATTAAGTGAAATGTTTTGAAGAAAATCTTGTTGCGCTTGCCGCTGTATTCTCCGATCTGCTAGCCGTTGCGGATAAGCGGCCACTAATGCTTGTTGTTCAGCATTCTCTGGAATTACCCGCGTAAAATTAACTTGTTTTTCCGGTTCTAAGATAACAAAAGTCATAAAACTGGTAAATCCAAGAAAACGTTCACCGGTCATCAAATGTTCTCCAATTACTTTTGTAAAAACTTCAATTGACCGTTTGCCAAACCCAGTTACGTAGGCTTCCATGCACATAGAATCTTGTAAATCAAAAGGACGAAGGAATTGAATATGATCCATTGAGGCTGTTGCAACAGTTGTCCGCGCCACTCGCATCGCCGCCACCGAAGCCTGACCGTCAATTAAGTCTAATGTTCGTCCGCCATAAACCGTCCCGTGTTCATTTAAATCGGAATTACGAACGCGATGGATAGAAATTGCCAAGGTATCATTGCACTTGATCGCATCCATTGAAAAGTCCTCCTTACTTTTATGTATTAATTTTAGCATAAAAGAAAAAAGCCAGGATCTTCTTCCCAGCCTTTCTAACTAATCAATTGATTTAATATATTGGTAAACCTGTTGCCCCGCAATCGCTCCGTCACCAACAGCAGTCGCCACTTGACGTAATGGCGTTTCACGAACATCCCCAATGGCAAAAACACCTGGCAGTGATGTCCGCATTCGTTCATCCGTTTTAACCCATCCTTGATCATCGAGAATATCTAAATTAGTAAACGCCTTCGTCATTGGCAAGTTACCAACATAGATAAAAACACCGTCAGCTGTCATTTCGCCATCTTCACCGGTTTTATTATTATGGGTTTTAACGCCTGTAACCTTTACATCATCCCCGATAATTTCCGTTACACTCGTATTATAGATAAACTCCATTTTATCATTGTTCATAGCTTCAGCTTGGATAATCGGTTCCGCGCGTAATTCATCACGACGGACTAAAACCGTTACTTTTGCCGCTAGCTGGGTTAAGTAGACGCCTTCTTCAACCGCAGCGTCACCACCGCCAACGACAATTAAGTGTTTTCCTCTAAAGAAAGCTCCGTCACAAACTGCACAGTATGAAACACCGCGACCGCCAAATTCTTCTTCTCCTGGTACATCTAAGTGCCGTTGGTCAGAACCAGTAGCGATCACCACCGCCTTGGCGCTGTACGTCTCGTTCATATCAGTAGTTATCTTTTTCACATTACCATCAATTTCGATTTTCGTGACGGTTCCGTAAGCATATTCAGCTCCAAATTGGGTTGCTCCCTCATACATTTGTTGGGCAAGTTCTGGCCCCTTAATACTCTTAAAGCCAGTATAATTTTCAATTTCAGCAGTATTGTTTAGGTTTCCGCCATAAATCCCTCGATCTAACATTAAGACAGATAGATTGGCGCGTGAAGCATACATTGCAGCAGTCATTCCACCAGGACCAGCACCAATGATCACAACATCATATTGCTTGTTTTCTGCCATTTTTTCTTCCTCCTCAAATAATTATTATCCATATCATACCGACTTTCTGTGTGCTTGTCTATTTTTTAGCTTACTTTTTCATAGTTATATTCTTATCAGACTATAACAAATATTATTATTTTATATATGTGAATAAAATAATTAAAGCGATATCAACACTAAGTTATCAACATTTGCGTTATACTTATTATGATAAGCATTTATTAATTTTAATTGGATTCGATTATTTTAAGGAGGCGAAGTGCATTCAACTAATGCACACTTATATGAAAGTCTGTATTTTTTCTACTTGTATTGTTGATTTGCTTTATCCAGACGTTGGTAAAGCAACTGTCGAACTCCTCCAACGCTTTGGGTGTGAAACATTTTTCCCTAATAAGCAAATTTGCTGTGGACAGCCAACCTATAACAGTGGTTACGACAAGGAAACTATGGCAACTTTTAAGAACCAACTCGATGCCCTTTTAAGTATCGATGCGGACTATATCGTTGGCCCCACTGGTTCATGTGTAGCAATGCTTCACGAATATAAGGATATTTTTAAGGATGATCCTGAATATGCTAAAAAAGCCCAGGTTCTCTATGATAAATCATTTGAATTAACCCAATTCATCTATCGTGTCCTTGGTATCCTTGATTGCGGAGCTGAATTAGATGATACCGCAACTTTTCACCGTTCATGCCATATGACCCGTCTGTTAGGCGAACGGACAGCTCCCATCGTTTTATTGGAACACGTTAAAGGCTTACAGCTAATCCCGCTCCATAATATTCAATTATGCTGTGGATTCGGGGGAACTTTCTCAGTCAAGGAACCACTAATTTCGGAAGCAATGGTTGACGACAAGGCGGATAATGTTCTTAAGACCAAAGCGCACGTTTTAATTGCCTGTGAACAAACTTGTCTGATGAACATCGGAGGCCGGATTAATCGGCGCCATGATGGCTCACACATTAAGATTATGCATATTGCCGAAGTCCTTAACCATAATGTTGATCCTAGTCGGATTACCTATGTTAAGGATACCGATCATGTAATGGTCCCAGCAAATGGAAACGGGGTGTTTTAGATGGGAATTGCAACAAGCGATAAGCCTTTTAACGAACGAATAACAGAAGCGGAAGCCGATAAATTTATGCGTGCTTCTGTTGCCAAAGCACAAGATGCCCAATTCCAAAAGCGGACTGAGGCACGGCGACAATTAGGGAATTGGGAAGGTTGGCGGGATCTTTCGGCTGAAATTCGTCAGCACGTCCTCAAACACCTCCCCGACTACCTTGAAGAATTTAGTGATAATGTTCAAAAAAATGGCGGGCACGTTTTCTTTGCTAAAGACGGCGATGAAGCAAGTACCTTCATTAAGGAATTAGCAATCAAGAAAAAAGCCCAACATATTGTTAAGTCAAAATCAATGGTAACAACCGAAATTGGCTTAGACAAAGATTTACTAACAATTCCTGGCGTTTCATTAATGGAAACTGACTTAGCTGAATTTATTTTACAAGAAGATAACTGGGATGAACCAACCCACATTGTTTTTCCAACGTTGCACAAAAATCGTAATCAAATTCAAAAAGTTTTTGAAAAACTCGGCTATGATGGTGATAATGATCCCGAGCATATGGCACGTTTTGTTCGTCATTACTTACGCAATTATTTCATGAAAGCTGATTTTGGAATTACTGGTTGTAACTTTGCAATCGCAAACAACGGGATGATTAACCTCGTTACTAACGAAGGTAATGCTGATCTGACCATGGCAATCCCCAAGACCCAAGTAGTTGTAATGGGGATGGAACGAATTGTTCCGAGTCTTAAAGAAGCTGAAACGCTTGATAACGTTTTATGCCGGAGTGCTGTTGGTCAAAAGTTAACCAGTTACTGTACCTTCTCCAAGGGCAAAGAGGCTAATGAAGCCGATGGTCCTGATGACTTTTATGTCGTAATCGTTGATAATGGCCGTTCAGAGATGCTTAATACTGATTTTGAGCCAATGCTCCAATGCATCCGTTGCGGTTCTTGCTTAAATGTTTGTCCCGTTTATCGTCAAGTCGGCGGGAAAGGATATGGCTCGATTTATCCTGGTCCAATGGGCGCCGTTCTTTCGCCAATTTTGGGTGGTTACCAGGAATTTAAGGAGTTACCATATGCATGTAGTTTATGTGCTGCCTGTACAGAAACATGTCCTGTTAAGATTCCGTTACATGACCTCATCCGCCACCACCGATATGTTGAAATGGATCAGCTTCACTTAGACCATAGTATGTCTAATACCCTCTTAAAAGCGGTTGGGAAAGGAACAAGTTCTCCAGTGCTCTTCAATGATGCAATGCGGTTCGCTCATATTGCTCTGGAACCATTTGGCAAGAAGACAACACCAGAAGATGTTAAGAACCTCTACCCAGAAGGTAAAATTAATCACTTACCAGCAGTAGCCCCTAAATTAGCTCAGGGCTGGGTAAATGTTCGTGACCTTGCTGTTCCGCCAAAATATCATCAGAATTTCCGCCACTGGTACCGTCATCATGAAGAAGAGGAGGGCCAAAAGAATGACTGATTATTTAAAAGATGCAAATACTAAGCAAAACCAAGAAGATTTCCTTAATCGAATCGCCAAAGCTGCTGATCGTCCCCGCCATACTTTAAAAGATGATCCTTTCGTGCCGGTAAATGATCTGCCAGAAAAGACTCTTTCGGGAAAATCACAAGATGAACTACTTGAAATTGCTAAAAAGAATAGTGAAGAAGTCCACGTTGATTTTCGGATTGTTAAATCCGCTGAGCTAGGACATACGTTAAATGATTTTATTCAAGAAAAAGATATTAAAAGCTTAATGCTTCCTTCTTTTGATGAGAAAAAATGGCAAGACTACTCACTAGGCAACTGGCAAGATAATCTTCGCGTCGATCCCGTCTACTATTGGGAAGAAGAACTTGGCCGGCAAAATATCGTTAATGCCAATAATAGTGACGGTGCAATTGGCTTTGCTGACTTTCTATTAGCAGAATCGGGAACAATCACCATTGCCACATATCCCGAACAAGGTCGGACGTTCCACTTCTTACCAACCCATTACCTTGCGATTATTCCAAAGAGTAAAATCTTACCACGATCGCGCCAAGCAATGGATTATTATCAAAAAGCAATCCAAGATGGAACATTAAAAACTTCAAATATCAACTTTATCACTGGTCCTTCTAATTCTGGGGACATTGAAATGGTTTTAATTGTTGGTGTTCATGGACCGTTAGATATGGAATATGTAGTTGTCGAAGATATGTAGAAATAGTAAAAAGCTGAGAAAAAACTTTTTTGTTTTCTCTCAGCTTTTATTATTTTAAATATGAAAATATCATAAGGCATTAGCTGACTAGCAGATTAACCACCATTTAACCAACCTTGCCTGCTGGACAAATCAGATTATTTCTTTGCCCCTTTTTGCTTATCTTCGGCAGATAATTTTGCGCCTAATTCTTTAATGTATTCGCGCAATTCATCTTTAACTTGTGGGTGTTCCAAACCATATTCAATATTAGTCTTAACCCAGCCGAACTTGTTACCAACATCGTAACGGTCACCCTTGTATTCGCGGGCAAATACTCGTTGTGTTTGGTTTAAGGTGTCAATTGCATCTGTTAATTGGATCTCGCCACCCTTACCAGGCTTCGTCTTTGCCAATACATCAAAGATTTCTGGAGTAAAGACGTAGCGACCAATAATTGCAAGATCACTAGGTGCATCTTTCGGAGCTGGTTTCTCAACAAAACTTGTTACATTGTAAAGTCCTGGAGTTACTTCCTTGCTTGGGTTAATGACACCATATTTTGCAGTATCTTCATGTGGCACCCGCATAACAGCTAGAGTAGAAGCACCTGTCTGGTTGTAGCTTTCGATCAATTGCTTAGTCAATGCTTCGTTCTTATTATTAATGTTATTAAGGTCATCACCAAGCATTACAACGAATGGTTCATCACCAATAAAGTCACGAGCGGTTAAGACCGCATCTCCTAAACCACGAGGGTGTGATTGACGAATAAAGTAAATATTAACGTCAGTTGTCTCTTCAACCATCTTTAACATTTCGTCCTTGTGCTTTGAACGAAGATTATCTTCCAATTCAGGATTGGAATCAAAGTGGTCTTCAATTGAGCGTTTATTCTTACCGTCAACAACAACAATATCTTCAATTCCTGATTTGCGCGCTTCTTCAACGATAAATTGAATTGTTGGCTTATCAACAATTGGTAACATTTCCTTTGCCAATGCCTTAGTTGCAGGTAGAAAACGGGTTCCTAAACCGGCAGCCGGAATAATGGCTTTTCTAACACGTTTCATAATTATAAAACCCTTTCCATATTTTCAATTTCTCTCAATATCCATCCTTTAGCATTTTACCATATTTATTCGTTTTCTGACGTAAGATCTCGACTCATTAATTGAGAAATTGCGGTCTTAATATCTTCGCCTTCGTATAAAACACGGTAAAGGGCTTCTGTAATCGGCATTTGAACTTGGCGCTTTCGACTTAATTCATAGGCTGCCTTAGTGGTATAAACGCCTTCAATCACCATGCCCATATTATCAATAACATCTTGGAGCTTCTTTCCTTGCCCTAATTGATAACCGGCCCGCCAATTACGTGAATTCTTACTCGTTGCGGTAACAACCAAGTCACCAACACCAGAAAGACCGATAAACGTCATCGGATTAGCACCAAACGCAACTCCTAATCGCCGAATTTCTGCTAATCCTCGGGTAATCAAAGCTGCTCTTGCGTTATCATGGTAGCCAAGTCCTTGGATAGCACCAGCACCAATCGCAATAATATTCTTCAAGGCAGCCCCAAATTCCGCCCCAATCACATCATCATTGGTATAAACCCGAAAATATGAATTACTGAATAGTTCTTGAGCTTTTTTAGCACTTTTAAGGTCTTCACAAGCTGCCGTTACTGCCGTCATGTCTTTTATTGCAACATCTTCAGCATGACTTGGACCAGAGAGAACCACAATTGCTTCTCGATTATTAGGAGAAATATCTTCGCTCAACATTTCAGAAGGACGCTTATAGGTATTTTGTTCTAATCCTTTGGTGGCATGAATAATCAACGGCTTTTGGTTCAATTCTGTTAAGATCGCATTTAGCTTTTGAGCAACTTCACGCAATCCCTTAGTGGGGATGACGATCAAGATAACGCTGGCATCTTTAACGGCTTCCTTCATATCAGTTGTCGCTACTAATTTATCAGAATAAACAAAATCTTTCATGTAATGCGGATTAACATGGTTAGTATTTAATTGTTCAACTTGTTCCTTATTGCGGGACCATAGCATAACATTATGCCCATTTTCAGTAAGCATATTTGCTAAAATGCTACCCCATGAACCTGCACCTAAAACAGCAATCTTTTCTGCCATAATCTTTCTCCTTAATTAGTTAATTTTACTTACGCCATATACCACGGTACGTTCTTTTGCCGACGACGAATAATCATTATTATTAACGCACCAATAAAAAAGACGACTGAGAGCATTTGCGAAACCCGAATTTGCCCTAGCATTAAACTATCTGTCCGCATTCCTTCAATAATAAAGCGTCCGCATGAGTACCACATTACATATGATAAAAAGATTTCTCCGCGCCGAAAAAGGTGCTTTCGGTGACGCAGGAGCATCAATAATGCAAAACCGGCAAAATCCCATAATGATTCATATAAAAATGTCGGAATTCGATAATGACCACCAATATACATTTGGTTAATTATCCAGTTAGGAATATGCTGGGCAACCAAGTTTGCACGCGTTGTAACTGCGCCAAACGCTTCCTGGTTCATAAAATTACCCCACCGGCCTATTCCTTGTGCCAAGATTAAGGTGGGTGCAATAATATCCATCATTAACCAACCAGAAATATGGCGGTAATGGCAAAAAATAAGCAAAACCGCAAATCCGCCAAGGATAGCACCATAAATTGCAATTCCACCATCCCAAATTGCAATAATCTCACTAGGATGTTGAGAATAATAATCCCATTGGAAAGTTACATAGTACGCCCGTGCGCAGATAATTGCGACTGGAAGCGCCCACAGTAGATAATCGTAAAAGTCATCTTCAGGAATGCCTTGCCGCTTTCCTTCACGCACTGAAAGCAGCAAGGCTAAAACAACTCCGCTAGCAATGATCACGCCATACCAATGAATCGTAAACGGACCACCTTGAAAGGCAATGGGGTTTAAAACCGCTTTTATTGCTACGTTAGTCATCTAATTCGCAGACCCTTCATTCTTTTTACTATCACGCTCTGAATTTTGCTTGATTAGTTGGTTAAGGTTGCGGTCAAACGTCTCGGTTGCATCATAACCCATCGTTTCAGCACGGTAATTCATTGCTGCCGATTCAATAATAATGGCTAAATTCCGCCCAGTCTTGACGGGAACTGAAACCTTAGGCACGATTACACCTTGAATAGTTTGAGTATCTCCACGATCACCTAAGCGGTCAAATTGAACATCTGGTGTCCACGTCTCAAGGTGAACAATTAAATTAATTTGATCTGATGGCATAATTGCCCCGGTCCCATATAACGTTGAAACATCAATAATACCAATTCCCCGAATCTCCATTAGATTTTTTAGAATTTGGGGAGCTGTTCCAACTAGGATTTGCTCATCCCGAGCATAAACTTCAACTCGGTCATCAGCAATCAGACGGTGTCCACGACGAACAAGTTCAAGGGCCGTTTCACTCTTACCGACTCCCGAATCACCAGTAATTAAAACACCGACCCCGCTAATATCGACTAGTACCCCGTGAAGAGATTTACGTGGAGCTAGCCTTCCCAGCAAATAGGAAGTCATATTACTTAAAATTTGTGAAGACGTAAGGTGCGTTCCTAAAATTGGAATTTTAGCATCATTTGCCGCCTTTTTAAGCTCTTTAGGAATTGGCAAGTTAGTTGAGATAACAAAACATGGTGTTTGTGGCATACACATTCTTGTCATATATTCTTCTCGTTGTTCATGAGTCAAGTCTTTGGCAAAGGAAGTCTCGGTGATTCCTAACAACTGAATGCGGACTGCCGGATAATGCTTAAAATATCCGGCAAATTCCAAAGCGGGGCGTGATATATCACTAGTTGTAATCTTACGTTGTAAATATTCTTCACCTTGTAAGACTTTTAATCGCACCTTCTCAACTAATTCTTGAACCGTAATACTGTTGGACACTTTTCTCCACTCCTTTACATTCTTTCCTCGTGACTGGTAATAATCGTGTTAAAGATTGCCATAATAATTGCAATCAATATTGCAGCACCAAATGACGAGAAATGAAAGTTCGCTGGACCGACAAGCAGCGATGTCAGTTGCAGCATTATTCCATTAATTACAACACTAAAAAGACCGAGGGTCAAAACATTTATCGGCAACGACAATATTACTAAAATGGGTTTGATGAGCACATTTAAGATTGCTAAAACAAAACTTGCTAGCGGTGCAATCCATGCACTAGTAATATAAAACATTCCTGTACCAGCAAATAAACCTGCCAGGGCAATAAAGAGGATCGTATCAATTAATACGCGTTTCCAAAATTCCATTATGATCTTCCATTTCTTTTAATGTCTTTTTCTTCTACATCCGTTAATGTTCGGCGAGAACGCTCTTGGGACTGATGGGACTTTGTTTGTGATTCACTAAATGATTTTAGTATTCCTAATAAATCAGGGTTTTGCGGGTCAGCAGGCATGATTATTACCAAGATAATATAGATAATGACCCCTGGAACAAAACCAGTGAAAATAGTTAATAGGACATATAAAATCCGTAAAATATTTGGTTGAATCTTAAAATATTGACCAATTCCGCCAAAAACACCAGCAACCATTTTATCTGACCCAGAACGCGTTAATCTTTTACGTTGACTCTCACGCATTCCATTCACTTCCCTTCTAAACGAAACCAATTATTGCGGATTCTTTTGACTAAGTTTCCATTGCAAAAAGGCATTAATAAAAGGATCAAGATCGCCATCCATCACCGCTTGACCATTATGCGTCTCATAACCGCTCCGATTATCTTTAACAAGGGTATAAGGATGGAAGACGTATGAGCGAATCTGAGAGCCCCAGCCAATATCAAGCTGTTCTCCTTCGATTTCCGCCCGCTGCTTAGCCTTTTTTTCTTCTTCTAATTCATAAAGCTTTGATTTTAGCATGTTCATTGCCGTTACCCGGTTTTGCAATTGTGATCGCTCTGCCTGGGATGAAGTGACAATTCCCGTTGGAAGATGGGTAATGCGAACTGCTGACTCTGTCTTATTAATGTGCTGACCACCGGCCCCGCTAGAACGAAAGGTATCGATTCGTAAGTCAGATGGATCAATCTCAACTTCAACACTATCATCTAATTCCGGCATTACATCAACCGAAGCAAAGGATGTATGACGACGACCCGCGGCATCAAAAGGAGAAATCCGTACTAAACGGTGAACACCCTTTTCGCTTCGTAAATAACCAAATGCATTATGACCTTTGATTAATAAGGTAACGCTTTTAATTCCAGCTTCTTCACCGGCTTCATAACTAGCTGTTTCTACCGTAAAACCATGTTGTTCTCCCCAGCGGACATACATCCGCAAGAGCATTTCACCCCAGTCCTGTGCTTCCGTTCCGCCAGCTCCAGGATGAATTTCTAAGATTGCATTTTTGGCATCATACTCACCAGCTAATAATTGGTTAAGCCGATACTGTTTAAGAGCTTGTTGCGTCTCATCAAATGATGTTTCAAATTCTTCTTGTAAGTCCGCATCAGGTTCAACGGTTAATAGCTCAATCGACGTCTCTAAATCAGCAATTTGATCGCGCAGATTGACAAACGTATCGCGTTTATCCTTTAAATTATTATTTTCGGTAATAATTTTCTGTGCTTTTTCATTATCATTCCAAAAGTCAGGTTGTGCCATCTCTTGTTCAATTTCAGCAATACGTTCATCTAACGCATCAAGGTCAAAGAGACCTCCCGAAGTGCGTAACTTCTTTTTGCATTGCTTCTACTTGTTTTTTTGCTTCGCTTAATTCCACAATAAAACCTCCGTAATACAACAATACGGCAGCGGTACCGCCATGGGTTACCTTACTGCCGTACCTAGTAGTAAATTTATAACTATCGGGTTACATTTTGCCGAATTTCGGACTTCATAAAGAGACGAGTCGTTTCATACTCAATATCCGCAATCATTTGCTCAAACATGTGATAACCTGCAGTTTGATATTCAACTAACGGGTTTAACTGACCGTAACCCCGTAAACCAACTGATTGACGGAATTGATCCATAATATCAATATGGTCTGTCCAGTGTGAATCCACCACCCGTAAGATAACAACTTTTTCAAACTCAAGCATTTGTGCTGGATCGTAGAGCTGTTTTTGCTTTTCCTTGTAGACACCCTCGGCAAAGGTCATTAAGTAGTCTACAATCTCGTCTGGTGTCTTACCTTCAAGGTCCTTAACCGTAATTGTATCAGGTTTGATCAAAACTTCTTCGGCAAAGTCAACAATTCCTTGTAAATCCCAATCTTTCTTTTCACCAAGAGTGTGCTGATCGACTTCACGTTTGATTGTACGCTTAAACATGGGCATCAAAACCCATTTCAGCGATTTATCTTCTGTGATAATCTCTTGCCGTTCTTTATAAATAATTTCACGCTGTTCACGCATTACGTCATCATATTGCAAAACGTTTTTCCGTGAATCATAGTTGTTACCTTCAACTCGTTTTTGAGCCGATTCAACTTGGTGAGTTAAGAAACGGCTACGAATAACCGCATCTTCATCATTAACTTTCATCCGCTCTAAGAATGACTTAATTCGGTCACCACCGAAACGTTTCATCAAGTCATCCTCAAGGGAAAGATAAAATTGTGATAAGCCAGGGTCTCCTTGTCGACCAGAACGTCCCCGCAGCTGGTTATCAATCCGCCGCGACTCATGACGTTCAGTTCCAATAACCGCTAAGCCGCCGATTTCACGAACACCAGGTCCTAATTTAATATCAGTTCCCCGACCAGCCATGTTAGTAGCAATTGTAACTGCACCTTTTTGACCGGCATTTTTAACAATCTCAGCTTCCTTAGCGTGGTTTTTAGCATTTAAGACAACATGAGGAATGTTTTCTTTATCAAGAAGTTGCGAAAGATATTCGGACGTCTCGACAGCCACAGTTCCGACTAAGATTGGCTGACCCTTGGCGTGGAGCTTTTTGATTCGTTCAACAACTGCCGCAAATTTGCTTTGCAAGGTTGGATATAATAAATCTGGCTCATCTTTACGCTGAACCGGACGATTAGTTGGGATCGTAATAGTTTCCATGTTGTAAATTTCACGGAATTCTTCTTGCTCCGTCTTAGCTGTACCAGTCATCCCTGCTAGTTTATTGTACATCCGGAATAAGTTCTGGTATGTGATGTTAGCCATCGTCTTGTTCTCTTCTTGAATTTCAACGCCTTCTTTGGCTTCGATTGCTTGGTGCAATCCATCAGAGAAACGCCGTCCTTCCATTACCCGTCCAGTAAAAGAATCAACGATCAAGACTTCACCATCTTGAACAACATAGTCCTTATCAAGAAGCATGATGTAATTAGCACGCAATGCTTGATCTAAGTGGTGCGTCAATGCAGTATTTTCAGGGTCGTAAAGGTTCTTTAAGTTAAAGTATTTTTCAGCCTTTTTAATTCCTTCATCAGTTAAAGAAACTGTCTTTGATTCAAGATCAACCTTATAATCGACATCCTTTTTTAATTGTTTAACAAACCGGTCTGTCTGTCGATATAGCTTTGATGTTCCTGTCCCTGGACCAGAGATAATCAATGGCGTCCGCGCTTCGTCAATCAAAATTGAATCAACCTCATCAACTAAGGCATAATTTAGTCCCCGTTGAACTTGATCTTCTTTGTAAACCGCCATATTATCACGAAGATAATCAAATCCGATCTCACTATTAGTTGAGTACATAATGTCAGCCTTGTACGCTTCCCGCTTTTGATCAGGGCTCATTTCAGAATTATTAACTCCAACAGAACAGCCTAACCAGTTATAAAGCTGTCCCATTTCTGTTGCATCACGTTTTGATAGGTATTCGTTAACCGTAATAACGTGAACTCCCTTGCCAGAGATAGCATTCAAGTACACTGGCATCGTAGCAGTCAAGGTCTTACCTTCACCAGTACGCATTTCCGCAATGTTACCTTCATGCAGAACGATTCCCCCCATAATTTGGACATGGAATGGATACAAGCCTAAAACTCGCTTAGCTCCTTCACGAGACACCGCAAAAGCCTCGGGAAGCATATGATCCAGTGATTCTCCTTTTTTGTAACGATCTCGGAATTCGTCAGTTTTTGCCTGAAGTTGTTCATCAGTCAATTCTGACATCTGCTTAGCATAACTTTCTACTTTATTTGCTATTTTATTAATTCGCCGTAACTCACGACGATCGCTTTCAATCCATTTTTTTAAAATATTGGCCATAAAAGCGTCCTTCCTACTTTCTGGCTTAAGTCCAATATCAATAAAAAAGTACTACTCAAGCCAATTATATTTTTATTCTAACCATAATATTTTACCACGTTCATAACGTAAATAAAAATTTTCAACACAATTATAACTACTAAAATAGCCGTCCAACCGATATCAGAAATAAAAAACGCCAATGATTTCTCATCCGCGCTTTTCTTAATTATTTAGCATTGACTATTCTGCTTCAATTAAGCCATAACGACCATCATTACGACGGTAAACAATGCTAATGCCATCAGTATCAGCATCTTGGAAGACAAAGAAGTCATGTCCTAACATGTCCATTTGAAGGACTGCTTCTTCTGGGTCCATTGGCTTTAATGAAACCTGCTTCGTCCGTACAATCTTTAATTCATCATCAGCTTCGTCTACAACATCATTGTCAGATGGGATGAATTCAAGGTTCTTTAAGCCCTTTTCACGTGACTTACGGTTTACCTTTGTCTTGTACTTCCGAATCTGCCGTTCAAGCTTATCTGTAACTAAATCAATGCTTCCGTACATATCATTAGAAGTCTCTTCTGCCCGCAACGTCAAGTATGGTAAAGGAATAGTTACTTCAACCTTGTACGTACGGTTTGGATAAACTTTTAAGTTCACGTGGGCGGTAGCTTCAACGCTATCTTCAAAGAACTTTTGAAGTTTGCTGATCCGTTTTACCACGTAATCACGGATTGACTCAGTAACTTCGACATTTTCACCACGAATATTGAACTTTAACATTGTACTTCTCTCCTTTCAGCCAAGCCATTGCTTGATCTGATATCAGAAGGACCACTCTTCTCATATCCTATCTTTATTATAGATTAGTTCTGATTAATTAACAAATTTTATTAACGGATCTTAAGAAGATTTTAACGTGCTAAAGAAACGCTTCCAACCCAATCACCGCCTGCTTGATGAAATAGTTCAGCAGCATGATAAAGTGTTCGTCCAGTGGTATAGACATCATCAATTAAAAGAATCTTTTTATGCTTAAATTTTGCTGGCGTTTTAAGGATAAAAGGTTGTGATGCCGCTAATCGTTCTTGTCTATTTTTACTTGATTGAGGCGCCTTTTTTTCTATTTTGGTTTGAAGTGCTGTTAGGTATGGAACTTCTCGTAATAACCCAACTACTTGATTAAACCCTCGTGTTTGCCACGTTGTCGTTGTTATCGGAATTGGAACTATATAGTCAGTAGGTATCTGCCGAATATATGTACTGAATTCACATTGAAATACTTTGCGCAAGCGATAATCACCATCAAATTTATAGCGACGCATGTATTCTTTCATCATCGAATTATAACGATATATTCCGTGGTGATGAAGATACCAGCCGTACATTTGCTTCCAATAATTACATTCACTGCATAACAGTTGTCCTTTTTCCATTCCTGATCTTCCGCATCCCCGACACCGATTTACCGTTTGCCAATGGACAAATTTATTCGTACATTCTGGACAAGTTGCTTGGTTTAAAATCTCGCTCGGCCAAAATATATCTCTTATTGTTAGCCGAACTGAAATTATCTTATTGCATAACAGACACTTCATCTTTTATCCGTTGTCCTTTCCGATTCATATAATTTATCTGTTGGGTTGCTTGTCGTACTTGTCGGCAATTACTGCTCACCCATAAGATTACATTTCCGGTCGGCCGGCTCTGTGCACGACCAGCCCGCCCCGCAATTTGGACTAGTGCCGAAGAAGAAAAAACGGCTTCGTCAGCTCCTAACACATATACGTCAATTTCAGGAAAGGTGACCCCACGTTCAAGGATTGACGTTGTAATTAAAAAGTCATACTCACCATCACGCATGCGCTGAACTTTTATTAGCCGGTCAGGGTCATTGGCATGGACCGTTGCGAAACGATAACGCGGAAAATATGCTTGGAGGGTTATGAAAACTGATGACAAATCAACAACGTGCGGTACAAATAATAGGAAACGGTGATGGCGAACTAAGCTTTTGTTCATTCTTTGCACACATCGTCTTGGCAGTTGCCGGTGCTTTAACCGTTGCCGCCAACAAACAAGCTGAACCTTTATCCGTGGTAAGAGATGACCATGATACCGTAACGGTAAATAACTAACCGCTAAACGGCGCTGCCTCACCTCACGTAATAAAGCATCACCAGGTGTTGCCGTCAAGTATAGGCAGCCGCCATCGGCCTTCAGAGCATGCTTAGTGGCATAAAGCAGTGATTTATCAGCCGCGTAGGGAAAAGCATCGACCTCATCAATAATTAAATTATCAAAGGCATGGTAGAACCGCAATAACTGGTGGGTCGTACAAATTGTTAATTGAGCATAATGGTATGGTAATTCTTGCCGCCCATGCAATAAGGCAATCTCGCAATTAGCAAAGGCCGCTTGCAGGCGCGGAAAAAGCTCCAGACAAACATCGACCCGCGGTGAAGCTATTCCAACGCGTTCACCACGGCGGATAGCTGCTGCAATCCCTGCAAACATCATCTCCGTCTTGCCAGCTCCTGTCACTGCCCATAATAACTGGTGCTCGTGGCGAGCCATTCGCTGGGCAACCGTCAGTGAAACCTGCTCTTGCAACGGTGATAACTTACCGTGCCATGTTAATATTGGTTGCTTAATTGGCAGAAATTGATTTGGTTCGGGAACATGATAAAATTTATTTAACGTTGAAACCCGCCCCAGGTTAATACAGTGAGGACAATAAAATTCGTTATGCGGTAAGGCAGCGATAGTTTTCGCTGTCAATTGGTTACAACGATAACACCGAATATTCCGTGACCTCACCTCAATTGTCGGTAAAACTCGAACACCGGCAGGAACCGGCGCCAAGCGATTTACCAAGACTTGCCGGCCATAATAATAACTAAGATCCATCATTTACTACCCCCCTATAAGTATATATACGTAAAAAAATTAAAAATGCACGAAGGAAGTTTAAAAATGACAGAACCCTATTTAACAATTGCTCACGATACCACCAACGAAAAAGTAATTAAGAAATCACGATTTATTTGTTCAATTGCTCGGGTATCATCTGACGAAGAAGCTCAAGCATTTATCAGTAAGATTCAAACTGAAAACCGCAAAGCAACCCACAACTGTTTTGCCTACATGATTGGCGACAACGACCAAGTTCAACGTGAAAGTGATAATGGTGAGCCAAGCGGTACCGCTGGGATTCCGATTCTTGAATCGCTAAAGCTTGCCAAAATTCATGACGTGGCAGCCGTTGTAACTCGTTATTTTGGCGGAATTAAACTTGGTGCCGGTGGTCTTATCCGTGCATATAGCAATACAACTACCGAGGCTATTCAGCAAGCAGGACTAATCCAACGCGTTAAACAGGCAACTCTCCAGATTACTGTTGCCTATTCCCAACATGACTCACTCTTGTACTACTTGAAAGAAAATAACCTAGAAGTCGCGGGCGAAGAATACGGTGTGAATGTTTTAACCACCGTCTATGTTAACGAGGACGAATTGGCAACTGTAAAGCAAGCGCTAACGAACCGGTTTAACGATCAATTACAGATTACGGAGGGACCTAAGCGATTTAATGAAATTCCATACCAAAATTAATGTACAGTTGAAAAATGACCCATTCAACAAGGTGATTGTGATTTAACTTTATAATATTTAAAAAGGGGCTGGCAAAAAATTTTTTCCAGTCCCTTTCGTATTTTTATTGTTTAACTGACCGGTAGTAACTAATCCATACAATAACCGCAAAAACTGTCAGTAATGCAAATGCTCCTTGTGTGCCGACCGCTGTCGAAATGCTGCGGTTAACGTGTAAGTGAGCCTGGCTTGTGGCAACAATCATCGCTACCAATGATGTTCCAATTGCACCAGCAAACTGTTGGAGGGTATTCAAGATTGCATTGCCTTGCGGGGAATTTTCCTTACCAACCACTGTTAAGGCACTGGTCATTACACTTCCCATACACATCCCCATCCCAGCCATATAAAAGATGTATACAATCGCAATAAACAGGTTACTCAAATGGCGGCTCATTACGGTAAAAAGCAGCAACGATAGCAAGCATAGCGTTATCCCTAATAATATTGGCTTTCGTGCACCAAAACGGTCTAAGATCCGCCCGCCTAACGGAGCAAAAAGAGCCCCGGCAAAACCTGCTGGCAAAACAACTAAGCCTGCCACCATTGCAGTATTACCATTAACTAGCTGAATATAGTTCGGTAATAAGAACGCAAATCCTAATGAAATCAACTGGGTAAGGAAAAATCCCAATACATGCCCAGTAAATAACGGATTTTTGAATAAGCGTAATTGTAGAATCGGTTGGTTAATTGTCAACGAACGCCAAACCAAGCCACTCATGCCAGCCAGTCCTACTAGGATCGCTCCACCGACGTTCAAACTAATAAATGGCTGGCTACCGAGATTACTAAATCCAGTTACTAAACCAGTGAAAAGGCAGATAATCATCAGCATACTAAACAGGTCAACATGTTGACGGCGAATAACAGACTTTTGCGTAATCCCCCATTCTCCTAGCAATAGTGAAATAAAGAGCAATGGAAGCAAGAGATAGAAAACCCAGCGCCAATTAAGCTGACTGGCAACAATCCCGCCAAAAGTCGGACCAATTGCTGGGGCAACTCCGGTAATTAAGTTACCAACGCCCATCATTAGGCCAATCTTACTTGCTGGAACCTGCTCCATAATAATATTAAACATTAATGGTAGGGCAATTCCCGTACCAATCCCCTGAATTGCTCGGCCAATCAATAACACGGTAAACGTTGGCGCTAGTGCATCAATCACTACTCCGCCAATAAAGAGTAAAATTGCTGCCGTAAATAAGCTTTTAGTTTTGAATGAGCTTTTTAAAACCGCCGACAACGGCACAATAATTGCTACTAGCAATAAATAAATTGAAGTAATCCATTGAACCGTATTCGTTGTAATCGCAAATTCACGCATCAAAATTGGAAACGTGACATTCATCGAAGTTTCCACAATGACGCCACAAAAGGACATTAACCCTGTTGCCACAATTGCTGCAATAACTTTTGGTGAAATTTTATCATTCATTATCCTAGTTCCCCCTTGATAATTGACGTTAAAAATTGCTCAATTACGGTAATTTCATCTTCACTAAATGTAGCTTTAATTCGGGCTTCATAATCTTTTAAATATTGACTGACAATCGGCACCAACTCTTTCCCAGCGGTTGTCAGCGCTACTACTTTTTGCCGATGATCGCTGGGGGAAATATCACGGGTAATAAGACCTTTTTTCGCCATCCGTTGTAATAGCACCGTTGTCGTTGACCGCTTAATCCCAAATTCAGATTCAATTTGGTGTTGGTCGCAACTATTTCCCGGGAAATGAGTTAAAAAATCAATAATTGACATTTGCGTTCCCGTCAAATCATATTGCTGAGCAAAGACGTTCATTTCGTGATTTATTTTATTATTGGCCTGTTTTATCAGGCGCCCCATCATCTCGTTCATTTTTTCTCCTTTTTGTTAGCAAGCTAACAAAATTATATAACATTCGCTTATAAAATCAATAAAAAAAAGAGCCTTAGCAGCTAGGAATCACCCTAAGCACTAACGACTCTTTGTTTAACTTAATACTATCTCAGCAATATCTAAAACTACTATTAAGGCTAAAATACAACTCAAGACTAGTAAAATCCGCCGAGTATGCTGATCTTTATTTTGGAGTTTTTTCCAGTTTAGCCCCGCATACGAACTAAGGATAAGGCCACATCCAATAATCCCGTATATTCCTGAATGAAAGCCCCGATTGTCAATGGAATAGCTGGCAGCGAGGAATAAACCAACTGCAAATAATAATCCCCATAGAACCTGTTTTTTATTCATAGTAATCAACGCTTTCTTAATTAATCTAGAAAGTATTATTCTTGCAAGTGGTAATTATAACTGGCAACAATAATATTTTCCCGGGAATTTAATAGTGCCCGCAACCGAACACTAGTCTGGTTATGGAGGGCTAATTGCCATGGCCGCTTAGGAATAAATTGCGGTACCAATACTGTCGTAGAGTAATTTCTTGCCTCTGCTCGTTTAGCAATCACATCGACAAACCGTAACGTTGGTTTAGCAATTGAACGGTAAGAAGAATGAATATCAACGAATCGTACATCTGGATATTCAGCTTTGAATTCGTTAGCGGTCTTATGCTCCTTACCAGGGTTCTCGTCAAACGAGACGTGCATAGCAATTACATAATCACCAATTGAGCGAGCGTAGTTGATTGCGCCGCGGGTCACTCGGGTAACATTACCAACAAGCACAATAACTGTTGCTCCATCATAATCATGCAATTGCACTTTTGTTTTCTCCGCAACTCTTAATTGTGCCGCAACCTTAACGTAATGACGATGGACCGTATGGAACATCCATAATAGTAACGGCATAATAATCAAGTAAGGCCACACATTAGCAAAGTGTTGCCAGAAAAGGCAGATAACAAGGGCAAATGAGATTAAAGCCCCCACAAGGTTGATGAAAGCCTTACCGAGCCAGAAACCTTCTCGTTCACGGAACCAGTGAATAATCATTCCTGACTGTGACAAAGTAAATGGCACAAATACCCCGACTGCATACAACGGAATTAACATGTTAGTCTGACCATGGAAAATTAAAATTAAAATAATCGCACCGATAGCTAATGAAATAATCCCATTGGAATATCCTAAACGGTCACCACGGTCCATAAATGCGTGGGGCATATACTTATCCTTTGCCATATTGAAGGCTAGAATTGGGAAAGCAGAGAACCCAGTATTAGCAGCGACTGCTAAGATCATAGCTGTTGACAACTGCAACATATAGAAGCCAAGCCCGTGACCACCAAAAATTTGCGCCGCCATCTGGGAAAGAATCGTCGTCCGCGAATTAGGAACCACTCCTAGATAAAAACTAAAGAAGATAACTGCAATAAAGAAGAAGGCCAAAATGGCACTCATAATTGCAAGCGTAGTTGACGCATTCTTTTCTTTAGGCTTGTTAAAGTTAGGAACAGCATTACTTACCGCTTCAACCCCCGTCAAGGATGAAGAACCAGCAGAAAACGCCCGAATCAGCAAGACAAATGACATTCCTGAAACCGGGGTACCATAATCAACAATTGCCTTGTAATGGATATGGCCCGTAGCTATATTATAGCCACCCCAAATGACCATGATAATCATCATAATGACAAAGAAATAAACGGGGATTGTCAAGAAATTAGCACTCTCACTCATCCCCCGTAAGTTCATAAACATAATTAACAAAACAATAATAATCCCAAGGGGAATCGAAAATTTATACAATGCTGGAACAGCTGAAGTAATCGCTTCAACTCCTGATGTCGTCGATACGGCAACAGTCAACATATAGTCAACCAACAAGGAGCCTCCAGCGAACAAGCCACCATTGCTCCCCCAGTTTCTTGTCGCAACAACATACGCACCCCCACCACTTGGATAGGCATGAATAATTTGCTGATATGATAACGTAATCGCCAACAATAGGATCAAAACAATCGCCGCAATTGGAATTGAATACCAAATTGCAGCTGCCGATAAAGTAACTAAAACAGTCGTAATCTGTTCCGGTCCATAAGCAACTGACGATATCGCATCAGATGAAAGCATTGCTAATGCTTTAAACTTGGTTAGATGTGTCTGCCCCTCATCAAGGGTTTTTAACGGTTTCCCGATCAAAACACGTTTTAAATAGCGCCACATACTATCCTCCTTCAATCTTTACAATTTTTATAGGTGACCATACTACAATTTCTGATCAAATTTTGCAATACACAAATGGCTAAATTAATCTTCTAATGGTAGTTTTACCTTTGCATTTACCTTTTCTGCCGCAGGATCAATCTTTTTCATGCGACTAGCAACTGCCCACCAATAAAAGCCAAGGGAACAAATAATAATTATAACAAAGTCCCATGGATATTTAAGCCAATCCTGACCACCAAAACCTTCACTACCAATATATGAAATGATTGAAATAAAAATTAGATAAGCCAACATCCAATAACAGTTGCGCAAGTCCTTTAATCCCCTTGCGTGTCGATAGCGAATTTCATAGTAAAGGTAGATTGGCAGTCCTAATAAAATAACGCCAATAACCTGAACAGTGGTCGGCCACATTGTCCAATATATTGACAAACTAGTCAAGACAAACGCAAACGGAGCTAGCCACGACATAAAGCGAGGGTTAAACGGCCGTTTTAAATCTGCCCGCATTTTCCGTAATGAAATCACTGTTACTGGCCCGGTGAGATAAGCAATCAAGGTCGACCCTGTGATAACTGTTGCTAATAAGCTCCAATTACGGAAAAGACTAACCATAATAACAGCTAAAATTAAATCAACGACCATGGCAAATCGCGGAATCATGTATCGCCGTTCAAGACGACCAAGCCACTGCGGTAAATGACCAGTATGCGTCATCGCTGCCAATGCCCGCGAGGCCGTTGCCACAAACGCAACACCGGTCCCAAATGGTGAAACAAAAGCATCCATATACAACAAAATTGCCAGCCAATTCATCCCCAGTAAAATCGCAATATCTGCAAAAGGAGATGTGTAGTTAATCCCGTGCCAGCCCTTTTGTGTTAATAATCCCGGGTCAATCGCCCCAATAAATGCAACTTGTAACATAATATAAATAACTGCAGTAATAATCATCGAGATAAGTACCCCACGGACAATATTTTTATGGGGATTGACCATCTCGCCACCCATATTTATTACTGTCTGAAAGGCATCATACGACATAATGATTCCTGATACAGCCGCGGCCTCAAAGATGGACCGACTTCCATATGGCATAAAAGTATTAACACTATGACCAAAATTTCCCGGATGAAAACCTGCTACAATCAGCATCACAATCGTCAGGGTCGGTAATAGGATCTTGAAAATTGATATAAGGTTGGTAAAACGCGTCATCAACTTCACTGACCAGAAATTTATCAACGTGAATACCAACATAAAACCAAATACGACCAATAATCCCGGAGTGGTAATATTACCATTTTTCATGAAATGGTGGGTCCAATTTGCCCACGCCCACGGCCATGAACTCATATATTGCACTGAGGCGACTGCTTCCATAGGGACAAGAGTTATCAACGAAATCCAATTTGCCCATGCCGCAATAAAGCCTAGTAGGGGGCCATGACTGTACTGCGCGTAACGACTCATTCCCCCGCTTTCTGGAAACATTGCCCCCAATTCAACATACGTGAGAGCAATACTGATAATAATTACTGCCCCTAAGATCCAAGAAATGATTGCCGCCGGACCAGCCACTTTTGCCGCCGTTCCCGCACCAAATAGCCATCCAGACCCGATCAATGAATTAAGGGCAAGCATTACTCCCGAAAAAAGAGTAATTTTTTGGAACTTTACCTTTTCCATCTCATAGTTCCTTTCAATATATATTTAGTTAAATTTTTACACTCATTTACTTTACCACAATTTAAGGTCTTTAGATTAACTTAATAATCAGGACATAAAAAAGAGCGGAAAACAAAACTAATTTGTTAGTTTGTCCGCCCTCTCTTAATAAAGGTAGTTAAGTTAATAAAGTTTGGATTACTTTTTGGTCTCAGGTTTTCTCTTCCTTATAAAGGAAGGATTTCAACCTGGTTGCCCCACTTTTTTATCAGCTGAACTAAATCGTCCACCTTAAGAATAACTGTTGCCGTATTATCGTTCGGGTGGCAGCCAATCAGTTCGTCATTTAAAATATCACGATCCAGAATAAAGGTAATATCGTGCGCAGCGTTATTCATCAGATTAAACGGTGAAACTGCACCGCTTCTTATTGCTAGCTTATTCGTTAAATCTGTTTGACTGGCAAAGGATAAACGTCCTGACTGCAAACTTAGTTTTAGCTTTTTCATGTCAAGCCGCTTATTTTCTAACACGGCAACAAGGTAATATTTTTCTTTACTTTTTAAAAATAGGTTCTTTGTCCGCCCAAATTGATATCCCTTAACATACCTATCTGCTTCCTCAGCAGTATAGACAGGTGGATGGGTAACAACTTGGTAGTTAATGTTAGCATCATCTAAATACTTTAATACTTGCTTATTACTAATCGCCATTTTTACTTCTTACAGCAAAAGAACGCGGTCCCGAACTGGCAATTCCACTGATAATTTATCAACGTTTGAAGTACCTGTCAGCTACTCCGCTGTAACATTTTCTGCTTGAAAATAATAAAGCGGCTGAGAAAACTCAGTCGCTTTAGCATCTTCAAGTTATTACATCATACCGCCCATGCCGCCTTGTGGAGCAGCTGGAGCTTGGTTATCTTTTGGATCTGGCTTATCAGCAACAACTGCTTCAGTAGTAAGGAGCAATGCTGATACAGAAGCTGCATTTTGAAGAGCTGAACGGGTAACCATTGTTGGGTCAACAATCCCAGCCTTAATCATATCTTCAAACTTACCATCAGCAGCGTTGTAACCGATACCTTCCTTTTCGTTCTTCAATTCGTTAACAATTACTGATCCTTCAACACCGGCGTTTTCAGCAATTTGACGAACTGGAGCTTCAAGGGCAGCCTTAACAATGTTAATACCAGTTAATTCATCGCCTTCAGCGTCAATCTTATCAAGAGAAGAAATAACATTGATTAATGCGGTACCACCACCAGGAACAAATCCTTCTTGAACGGCTGCCCGAGTAGCGTTTAAGGCATCTTCAATCCGGTACTTCTTTTCTTTCAATTCAGTTTCAGTTGCGGCACCGACCTTAACAACGGCAACCCCACCTGATAACTTAGCAAGACGTTCTTGAAGCTTTTCCTTGTCAAAGTCAGAAGTGGACTTGGCAATTTCTTGCTTAATTTGTTCTACTCGTTCTTGGATCGCTTCCTTTGATCCAGAACCGTCAACAATCGTAGTAGTGTCCTTAGTAACAGTAACCTTGTTTGCTTGACCTAATTGATCAACAGTAGCATCCTTCAAGCTCATGCCAAGGTCATCAGAGATAACAGTACCACCCGTCAATACGGCAATATCTTGAAGTTGAGCCTTACGACGATCACCAAAGCCAGGAGCCTTAACAGCAACAACATTGAATGTTCCACGAATCTTGTTCAAAACAAGAGTTGGTAATGCTTCACCCGTAATATCATCAGCAATGATTAAGAGGGCCCGGCCTTCTTGAACAACTGATTGAAGTAATGGCAAGATATCTTGAATGTTGCTGATCTTCTTGTCCGTAATCAAGATGTATGGGTTGTCAAGGTCTGCTTCCATCTTGTCGTTGTCAGTAACCATGTATTGTGACATGTAACCACGGTCAAAGCTCATTCCTTCAACAACGTCAACACTAGTGTCAACTCCACGGGAATCTTCAATGGTAATAACACCATCGTGACCAACCTTTTCCATTGCATCAGCAATCAACTTACCAACTTCTGGGTTAGCAGCAGAAATAGAAGCAATTTGTTCAATGTCATCCTTGGTCTTTACATCGTGTGACATCTTCTTTAATGCTTCAACAGCAGTTTCTGTAGCCTTATCAATACCACGACGAATGCCAACTGGGTTTGCACCAGATGTAACATTCTTCATTCCGGCATTTACAATTGCTTGGGTCAAAACAGTAGCAGTAGTAGTACCGTCACCAGCGATGTCGTTAGTCTTTGAAGCAACTTCGGCTACTAACTTAGCACCCATATTTTCAAATTGATCTTCGAGTTCAATGCTCTTAGCAATTGTAACCCCATCATTAGTAATAGTAGGTGTGCCATAGCTTTGTTCCAAAACAACGTTCCGTCCCTTTGGTCCCATCGTTGTCTTAACAGTATCAGCTAACTTATCAACACCACTGAGCATAGCGCTCCGTGCATCTTCAGAAAACTTAATTTCTTTTGCCATTTATGTCACCTCAAAATTGATTTCATTTTTCGAGACGGTGAAGGAAAACGATCCTTCAACCTCAATAATTTTCAAATAATAATTTTTTATTCAACAATTGCTACTAAGTCCTTAGCATGAACAACTAAGTACTTTTCACCGTCATATTCTACTTCGTTGCCAGCGTACTTATCAAATAATACGCGGTCGCCTTCCTTAACAGCTGGAGCAAGCTTTTGTCCGTTGTCTAAAGTACGACCTTCTCCAACGGCAATAACCTTTCCAGTAGTTGGCTTTTCCTTTACGTTAGAAGCAAGGACAATTCCACCAACTGTCTTTTCTTCTTCAGTTTCAGCTTTTAGAACAACGCGATCTCCTAATGGTTTTAACACGTTAATCCCTCCATCTTGTTAATAAATTTATTTTTAGCACTCAAAACGTTTAAGTGCTAACCACATATTTAAATATAACATGTTATTTCCAAAATGCAATAAAAACACTTTGACTTTTTTTGACCATCAAGTATTTTTAAATATTCTAGTTATAACTAAACGTTGATTTGATAGGCTATTAATATACAAAAAGCACTAGTTTAACGCTTCCATTAAACCAATGCTCTTTTAATAATTATTCAACTGAATCTTCACTATAATTTTTAATGAAGTAAATCAACGTCTGTAATTCATTTGTTAAATCTATATTTTGTACCTGAACATTCTTTGGCACGGATAACCGTACGGGAGTAAAGTTAAGGATTCCCTTTACACCTGCCTCAACCAATTGGTCAGCAACATGCTGTGCTTTGATCCCAGGAACAGTCAAAATAACAACATCAATCTGTTGTTCTTTTAATTGCTTAACCATGTCTTCAGAAGGATAGATTGGGATACCACTCTTAACAGTGTTAGCGTATTCTGGCTTAGTATCAAAGGCAGCACTGATCCGCAAATTTGTATCTTGATGGAAATTGAAGTTTAATAAGGCGCTCCCTAAACTACCAACCCCCACTAAGGCAACACTAACTAAAGAGTCCTGATGAAGAATTCCCTTAAAAAACTTCAACAAACTCTCCACATCGTAACCATAGCCCCGTTTACCAAGTTCACCAAAATATGAAAAGTCACGACGAATCGTTGCAGAATCAACCTGCACTGCTTCTGATAGCTCAGTCGATGAAACCCGTTGCTTATTTGCATCCTTCAATACATTTAAATAACGGAAGTAAATCGGCAACCGTTTGGCAGTTGCTCGTGGAATCTTTTTATTAACCATTCTACCTTTGTTCCTCCTAAAATTAGTTTTTTCTCCTGCCTAGTTTGCCAACTGATTGCTAGGTTTAATTATGGATAAACTTACTAATTTTTACTTTGTGAAATTTAAGTCTGTGTATATTCTAGCAATTAAACTATTTTTTGTGAACTAAAATACAAAAATATTTTCAAATTTTTATTTAAAATTAGAAATCTGCTAAAATAAAATCATATCAAATTAACGGAATTACAATGAGGTTTCAAAATGTTACTTTTACAAACAAATGACGTTACCCGGCGATTTGGCGCGGACGTTTTATTTCACAATATGAATTTACAAATCCAAGAGCACGGTCGGACTGCCCTCGTCGGCCGTAACGGTGCCGGCAAAACAACCTTTTTAAAAATGATTGCCGGCATTACTGAACCTGACGAAGGGACCATAACCAAAGCCAAGGACCTGACAATCGGTTATCTCGCCCAGGACCAGGGACTTGATAGTCAAAATAGCATTTGGTCTGAGCTTGACACAGTTTTTACGCCATTACATAAGATGGAAAAACAGATCCACGACCTTGAGCAGCAGCTTGGTGAACTCGATAGCAGCAGCGAGCATTATCAACAAATTCTGGCCTCCTATGATACATTGCAAACATCGTTTAAGAAGCAAGGCGGATATGAATATGCTTCCCGGATGCGGGGAATTTTACACGGGTTCGGTTTTGACGAAGATACTTATGATACCCCGATTAACTCCCTTTCTGGTGGACAAAAGACAAAATTAGCCCTCGCTAAGATTCTCCTTCAAGCGCCAGGACTATTAATCTTAGACGAACCAACAAACCATTTAGACATGAATATCTTAGCGTGGCTTGAAGACTACCTCAAAAGTTATCAAGGGGCCCTCCTCATCGTCTCCCACGACCGGTACTTCCTTGACCGTGTTGTTAATGACGTGTATGACCTTGATAATAAGACCCTTACCCACTATACCGGTAACTACACCCAGTTTGTTCAACATAAGCAAGAGCGGCTTCAAGCAGAATGGAAGCACTATGACCAACAGCAAAAAAAGATCGCTAAGCTTGAAGATTTTGTCAATCGTAATATCGTCCGCGCTTCAACGACTAAACGAGCCCAAGCACGCCGTAAACAATTAGAGAAAATGGAACGTCTCGACCGTCCAGAAACTGATGACAAGTCTATTCATTTCCATTTTCACGCAGATAAAGCAAGCGGAAATGAAGTCCTCGATGTGGAGCAGGCAAAAGTCGGCTATCATGAACAGGTACTTGCCGGCCCGCTCTCATTCACCGTTCGTAAGCCGCAACGAATCGGGATTGTTGGCCCCAACGGAATCGGCAAGTCAACCTTACTCAAATCAATTCTCCATAAAATCCCGCTTATTAGCGGAACAATCAAGATGGGGGCAAACCTTGAAATTGGCTACTACGACCAGGAGCAGCAACAATTGCACCCCCATAAGACTGTCCTTGAAGAAGTATGGGATGACCATCCAGAAGTGCCAGAAAAAGATATTCGTTCCCTGCTTGGCAGTTTCTTATTTGTGGGTGATGATGTTTATAAGGTTGTCCATGAACTTTCTGGTGGAGAAAAAGCCCGTCTTGAATTAACCAAATTATCATTCAAATCAATTAACTTCTTAATTCTTGATGAACCTACAAACCACCTTGATATTGATAGCCGTGAAGTTCTTGAAAGTGCAATTAATGAATTTGACGGTACTGTGTTGTTTATTTCCCATGACCGGTACTTTATCAATCAAGTTGCTACAGATATTTTGGCAATGCAGCAAAACGGCATCAAACATTACGAAGGGGACTATGACGACTACCTTGCCGCTAAGGATAAGGAAAATCCTACTATTGTCGAAAACGCCAATACTAATAAGGGAGCAGCTGGCAAGCAATCCTACCAGCAAAATAAGGAGCAGCAACGGGCACGGCGGAAAATCCAGCGACAAGTGGATAGCCTTGAAAAAGAAATGGCAGACTTAGAAAACCAGCAAAGTGCTGTTCAAGAGCAGATGAGTCAACCAGAAATTGCTACTGATATTGGTAAGCTAACCGACCTGCAAAAACAGCTCGATGCACTTGCGGCAAAGGCAGAAGAAGTTGAACTTGCTTGGACCGAAGCAGCAGAAAAGCTAGAGGACTTCGACCAGCAAAATTAATAATCACTTTAATTTTCATCGTTCCCACTACCAACCGCCTGTCATGCCTATTTTCTTCCAAGTTTATTTCGATGATTAATATTTCACTCTCCTGTATAATTAAGCTATAGCTTTTATAAATTAATTTATGCAGAGGAGGAAGGACCATGGGATTTTTAACTGGTAAAGTGGCCTTAATCACTGGTGGTGACCGTGCCGTTCTCAGTAATGGTCAAAGCGGCTCGATTGGTTATGGAATTGCAACCGCTTATGCCAAAGAAGGCGCTAATTTAGTAATTACAGGACGTAAAGAAGACAAGTTAGCTGGTGCAAAAAAAGAGCTGGAAGAAAAATATGGCATTAAGGTTATTCCGGTACAGGCAGATATTAATGCTAAAGCTGACAATCAAGCAGTCGTTAAAAATGTCGTCGACCAAGCAATTAGTAATTTTGGACAAATCGATGTTCTAATTAATGTTGCTCAAGGATCCGCCTCAGGGGTAACGTTAGCTGATCATACAAAGGATCAATTCGACTTAGCAATTTATTCCGGATTGTACGCGACCTTCTATTTCATGCAGGCATGTTATCCATGGCTAAAGAAATCCCAAGGTTCGGTAATTAATTTTGCTTCAGGGGCAGGACTTTTTGGCAATTATGGACAATCTGCATACGCTGCCGCTAAGGAAGGTATTCGTGGATTAAGCCGGGTAGCAGCTAATGAATGGGCCAAGGACAACGTTAATGTTAATGTTGTTTGTCCGCTTGCTTGGACGGTTAAGCTGGAACAATTTAAAACAGAATTTCCCGAGGCTTTCAAGGCCAACGTCCACGTTCCGCCAATCGGCCGGCTCGGGGATGCTGAAAAAGATATTGGTCGTGTCTGTGTTCAGCTTGCCTCACCTGATTTCAAATACATGACCGGTGAAACTTTGACCCTGGAAGGCGGCTTAGGGTTGCGACCATAAAAAACTAAACAAAAATACAGGAGTTGCGAAAGTTATTTTCCCAGCTCCTGTATTTTTTATTGACGGAATTTGCGGGTATTTTCCGCTAAGTGAACTAAATTACGCAAAAAATCATGAGTCGATGCTTCATAGTTATATTTCTTTCCTAAGTCATAAATATATCCATTAATATAGTCAACCTCAGTCGGCCGGTTCTTACTCATATCTTGATACATCGATGGATAATGAAGCGGATTGGTAACTTCACTAACGTACTTAATGGTTTGCCATTCTTCTTCGCGGGTACTTAATAATTGGATACCAGCACGTTCAGCAACATCAAAAGCTTCGTTAATTAACTGTTTACCAAGTTTTTCGGCTCCCGCGAAGTCGATAAACTGCCCCATTTGAATCTCAAAAAGGGTACAAATCGTATTGATAACCGAATTAAAGACCACCTTTGTTAATAAGGTTCCATAGAAATTATCATTTAAATGCGGATTAATATTAGCCGTCGTAAAATCCTCCACAATCGCTTTAACTCGTTCATCTGGTTCCCCCGCTTGCGGTGCTAGGTTAATTGAGCCGGCTCCGGGTTTACCGATAAAATCGACATCCCCGGCCTGGTTAAGAACGGTACCAATCAAGCACGTCCCGGCAACAACGTGTTCCGCCGGGAAATACTTGTTAATCTTTTCAATATGGCCCATCCCGTTCATTCCGGAAAAAACATATTGATGGTCAGGGTGAAAGAAGTGGGCGCTTCGTTTGAGGAGGTCACTTAGCGTCATTTGTTTAGCAAAGACAATGAAAACATCAGGATCCCCAGCGTATTCTTCTGGTGAATAGATATTAATTGGTACCAAGTGGCGATTTTCGTGGTCACGGGAAACATAAACGCCTCCCTGTTGCTTAATGGTTTCCACTTGGGGTGCCCAGTTATCAACAAAGTCAACTTGGGCGCCTGCTAGTTCTTGCAAAAGGACGCCAAACCGTAATCCCATCGCTCCTGCGCCTAATACTGTATATTTTAATGTCATAATGATTCCTCCTCTACCTACTTAAATAAATTTAACTTTGCAATCCGGTCTACTGCCTCCACTAAGCGGTCAGGCTCAATCAGCAAGCCGATCCGGACATAACCTTCACCATGCGTTCCAAAACCATTTCCCGGGGCAACAGCGACCCCCGCTTTATCCAATAGTAAATCGGCAAAACTTTCACTGGTATACCCGGCCGGCACTGGCATCCAAGCATAAAAAGTCCCCTTCGGCACAAATGGGTGCCAACCAATCTTATTTGCCGCTGCCACAAAGGCATTTCGCCGTTCTTCATACCGCTCAACAATTTGCTCAATTGCCGCATCACGTTGCGGA
Organism: Limosilactobacillus walteri; assembly: GCF_014830205.1. NCBI lineage: Bacteria > Bacillati > Bacillota > Bacilli > Lactobacillales > Lactobacillaceae > Limosilactobacillus > Limosilactobacillus walteri. The sequence continues at coordinate 28,948 of NZ_QORN01000029.1, read as the reverse complement.
TCTGTTAACGCCTCAACGGCTGCCTCTTGCAAAGCAGGAAAAAGACTAACAAAAAGGTGGTCTTGGATTAAGTTCAAAGCTCCAATGATATCTGGGTTTCCCACCGCAAAAGCAATTCGCCAGCCGGCCATGTTAAAGGTTTTAGAAAAGGTATAAAATTCAATCCCAACCTCCTTTGCTCCTGGTGTTTCCATGAAGCTAACCGGTGCCTGTCCATCAAATCCGAGCGCTCCGTAAGCAAAATCGCTAATAATGCCCACGTGGTACTGCTTTGCCCATGCTACTAATGCGGTATAAAACTCTGGGGTTGCAACGGCTCCCGTTGGATTATTAGGATAGTTAAGGTAGAAGAATTTTGCCCGTTTCGCAACGTCTGCGGGAATTGCTTCTAAGTCGGGTAAAAAGTTGTTTTCAGCAAGTAAGGGCACGGTTTCAAACTTAACCTTTCCCAAGGCAGCTCCTGAGAGGTAATCGGGATAACCCGGGTCAGGAAGCAACAAGGTATCCCCAGGATTCATCAACGCCCACGGGAGCTCAACTAACCCAATTTTAGAACCGCCTAAAATAGCAACTTCTTTTTCCGGATCAAAGACCGCCCCATACTTTTCATGATAAAAATTAGCCGCCGCCTGCTTAAAAGCCGGCAAGCCACGAAATAACGAATACTTATGTGTGCGGGGATCAGCCACCCATTTTTGAGTACTTTTTACAATATACTCTGGGGTTGGCTTATCTGGATTTCCTTGACCTAAGTTAATAACATCTACTCCGGCTGCAATTTTTTGGTTAACCTTTTTTACAAGCGTGGCAAAAAATTGTTTAGGCAGACTGGTTAAAAGTTGTGATTGTTGAAATTCCATTATTCTTCATTCCTTTCTTTAATGGTAAAGGTTTGGTTGGCGATCCTTAAAAACTGGAATCGGTCCCCGAACCGCTTGCAATTGCTGGGGATCAATCGTTGCATATGCAATTTGTTCTGTTTCACCAGCATCGACCAAGATTTTCCCCAGCGGGTCGACAACCAGCGAATGACCACCAAAATGGTTGGCATCATCATCACCAACCCGGTTCACGGCTACGACAAAAGCTTGATTTTCCACCGCGCGTGACTGGAGCATTATCTTCCACTGCGGAATCCGGCTGGCTGGCCATTCAGCCGGCAAGTATAATACCTCTGCACCGTGGCGGGCTACCGTCCGAACCCACTCCGGAAAACGCAAGTCATAGCAAATAAAACTGGCACTTGGTATCCCTGCTAACGTAAAATAATTTTCTTGCTGCCCAGCTGTTAAATACTGGTCTTCATTCATTAAGCCGAAAAGATGCACCTTATCATAGCTGCCTACTAATTCGCCAGTCCGCGAAAAAACATAAGTAGTATTAAAAAAGTGCTGATGACGTTGGATTGCTACAGAACCACCAACAATCCCAATTTGATATCGTTGGGCTAAGTCATGAAGAAAACGCTGGGTGGTTTCACCATCTTTATCGGCAAGGGTCGCCAGCTCGGGCAACGCATAGCCCGTATTCCACATCTCAGGCAACACAATAATATCGGCGTGGCGGGCAGCCGCCGTGGTTATTGCGCGTCGGACACTGGCATAGTTTTCTGCTGGAGATGCTAAATGAATATTGAGCTGGGCCAATGCAATTTTGATCTTCATTTTCTTTTCCTCCATAAAAAAATACTCATCCTTTAATCAAAGGACGAGTATTCCCGCGGTGCCACCTAAATTCGCCATCCATTCACATGAACAGCCTCTGTAAGTTCATTATAAACTTTGATACCTGATAACGGATACCAGCCGGTCGCAGTTTGGTCGTTCCTCACTACGACAGTAATTTTCTCAAGACCATCTTCAAAGCATCTTGTAATTTTCTCTCACCAGCCGAAAACTCTCTTAATACAACACTGCTTCTACTCATCTCGAACACTTCATATTAAATTGTTATCAGTATTCTAATTTTATTTTAATCTTTTGTCAACCACTTTTTAATTTAGCTTAAAAAATAATTAGCCTTGACAAAAGCTCCTCAACACGATTACAATTTTAGTGTAGATTAAAGTAAGCCAGTTCAGGAATGGAGGTCAGCGACTGAAAGCCCCCACGAGTGCTGAAGCCCTGCTACATATAATTAATTTTAACAATCATATATCTAAAAAGTGTAAAGCGCGTCTTTAAACGAGAATGGTACCGCCATGATTGGTGTCTCGGTTAAAGGCGTTTTTTGTTTTCTGAAAGGATTCTTATTATGACCCAGCATTTACGAAGAGTTGTCATTAAAATCGGGACTAGCAGCCTTGTCCTACCCAATGGCCGTATTAATCTCCGAACAATCGACCAACTATCCTTTACCCTTGCGACCCTCAACAACCAAGGCTATGAGCTCATTCTTGTTTCTTCAGGGGCGATGGGGGTTGGCCTTGCCAGCCTTGGGTTAAAGGAACGACCCGCAGAAATTGAGCAGCAACAAGCATTGGCATCAATCGGTCAAGCAGAATTAATGCGGATTTATTCGCAACGCTTCCTTGATTATCAGACCCATGTTGCCCAGCTCCTCCTCACTCGGGACGTTCTTAGCTACCCAGTCAGCCGCAACCACATTCTCAACACGATTACGACCCTGCTGGACCGCAACGTGATTCCAATCGTTAACGAAAATGACCCCGTTTCGGTTGATGAATTAGACCATCATACTACTTTTAGTGATAACGATGAGCTTTCTTCTCAAGTCGCCGTTGCAATCAACGCTGACCAGCTAATCGTATTATCAGATATTGACGCCCTTTACGATAAGGACCCGCATAAATATCCAGATGCAAAAGTAATTAAAGAAGTGCCAACGCTCACTGCGGAAATTGAAAAGGTCGCTAGCGGCACCAGCACCCGTTTTGGCACTGGCGGAATGGTCACTAAGCTCCGGGCAGCCGCAACCGTGATGAAGGCCGATAAACAAATGGTGCTTTGTAATGGCCGTGACCCCAAAATTCTCTTTGATGTTTTCGATGGACAAGATGTCGGTACTCGTTTTGGTAAATAGGAGGTTGTTATAATGATACAAGACTTAACAAGCATTGGTAAAAAAGCACAAGCAGCCGCAAGCAAATTAGCTCTGTTAAATACCGCTACTAAAAATAAGGCGCTCTTGCAATTAGCTGACGCATTAACGGCTAACCAAGATCAAATTATTGCCGCCAATAAACTAGATCTCGCCAACGCAACTGAAATGCCGGCTAAATTTACCGACCGGTTAATGGTTAATTCTCAACGGATTGCTGACATGGCAAGCGGTTTGCGGACGGTGGCCGACCTTAGCGACCCCACTGCTCAGATTGATAAGGGCTGGATTACAAAGGATGGTCTGCAGATTTTACAACGACGCGTCCCGCTAGGCGTGGTGGGGATTATCTTTGAAGCCCGGCCTAATGTCACCGTTGACGCAACCGGCTTAACCTTTAAGAGCGGGAACGCAGTAATTCTCCGTGGCGGTAAAGAAGCCCGCCAAACTAACATTGCCCTAGTAAAAATTCTCCGTCAGGCTCTTCAAAAACAAGGTCTGCCGGTCGATGCCGTTCAATTAATCACGGACACGAGTCATGCCGTTGCGGACGAGATGATGAACCTAACAGATTATATTGATGTCCTAATTCCACGAGGGGGACGCAACCTTATCCAACGGGTTGTAACGACCGCCACCGTTCCCGTAATCGAAACAGGTGCTGGTAATTGTCATATCTATATTGATAAAGATGCTGACTTGCAAATGGCTACTGAGATTGCCGTGAATGCCAAGGTACAACGGCCATCAGTCTGTAACGCAGCAGAAAAACTCTTGATCCACCAAGATGTCGCGCCTCAATTCTTACCGTTGATCGCGCAGGCATTAATTGATCACGGTGTCCAGTTAAGAGGCGATGCCACGGCCTGTGAATTAATGCCCGCAATTAAGCCGGCCACAAACGCTGATTGGGATACCGAATATAATGACTTGATCATGGCCGTCAAAGTTGTCGACTCCCTTGACGATGCTATTAAGCATATTAACGAACACAGTACCCACCATTCTGAAGCAATCATTACCAAGGATCTTAATCGGGGGCGGTACTTCCAGCAAGCGATCAATTCTGCCTGTGTTTATGTTAATGCTTCTACTCGGTTCACTGATGGTGGTGAATTTGGCTTTGGCGCTGAAATCGGTATTAGTACCCAAAAGCTCCATGCCCGCGGACCAATGGGGCTTCAACAATTAACCACGATTAAGTATGAAATCACAGGTAACGGTCAAGTCCGGAAATAAACTTAGGAGGTTTTGATGATGAAAATTACAGTTATTGGTGTCGGTAACATGGGCAGTGCGATTATTAAGGGGTTAGGTAATAGTAAAAAATTCACTCTGAGCGCGATGAACCCAGTTAACCCACGAGTTAGCAAACTTGCTGATACCCTAAAGTTTGAACTTGTTAATACCAATGCGGATGTTGCGGAATTAGCACCAGATGTTGTGATCCTAACGACCCCTGCTCCCGTTACTGTTGCGGTTGCCAAGGAACTCGCTGTGCTTAATGACCACACAATCTTTATTTCCGCTGCTGCGGGCATCAGTCACAATGACCTTCGCGCCGTCCTCCCGAATAAGATTATCGCTAACATCATTCCTAATACCCCCGTGGAGGTAAATGCGGGGACGATTGGGCTTGCTTTACCTCGTGAAATTACGGCTGATGATATCTCAACAATCATGACCGTTCTTGATAGTCTTGGCGATGTTATCGAAGTCCCTGAACAACAGCTCGATATTATCGGGGTAGTGGGGGGATGCGGTCCGGCATTCGTGGATGTAATGATGGATGCCATGAGTGATGCTGCAGTTAAACACGGCCTTGACCGTCAAACTGCCTACCAAGTCGTTGCTAGTATGGTGAAAGGTACGGGAACCCTCGCCTATGACAGCCAGCTTGCTCCCGCCCTGCTTCGTGATCAAGTAACCTCCCCTGGCGGCACCACGATTAAAGGCGTGGAAGCCCTAGAGAAAAACGGCTTCCGTTACGCTATTATGGATGCCGTCAATAAAGCAACTGGTGAAAAATAACGCGGAGAAATAACCGCCTTGTTGAGAAGATTATTTTCCGCGACTGGTTTTAGTAATATTTAAAATAAATCGGAGAGACTAGAAAAAGCTTTTATTTTTCCTAACCTCTCCGATTTTTCTTTTAAATTTTCATGCGATCAAACATCAACCCCGGCACAGCATTCAAGTCCAGCCCGGCCCGATCGCCATGGCGGTAATTAACATACCCAGCCGCCCCAATCATTGCGGCATTATCACCACACAGCTTAAGCGGGGCCTGGAGCATGGTTACCTCAGGGTGGAATTTTGCCATATCATGGTCAAGACGGGCCCGCAACCCGTGATTAGCAGCCACGCCACCTGCTAAAATCAATTGCTTTACCGGATACCGGTCCAAGGCCCGCATCGTCTTTTCGGCTAAAACATCGACAACACTTTGCTGAAAACTAGCAGCCAAGTCCTCCTTATTGAGTTCTTCACCGCGTTGGTCTGCATTATGGACCGTGTTGATAAAGGCACTCTTAAGGCCGCTAAAACTAAAATCATAGTTAGCCTCTTTTTCCATTGCCCGTGGGAAATGGAAGCTATCCTCACCTTTAGCTGCCCACTCATCAATCGTTTTTCCCGCTGGATAATTAACGCCGAGGACCCGGCCAATCTTATCGTAGGCTTCTCCTGCCGCGTCATCACGGGTTTCGCCAATAATTTGGTATTCATGCTCTGTTGGCATATAGACTAACTCTGTATGACCGCCAGATACTAATAATGCCATCTGGGGATATTTGAATTCATCCACAAAACGCGCGGCATAAATGTGACCAGCCATGTGGTTAACTGGTACTAGGGGCAGGCCATGAGCCCAGGCAATCGTCTTGGCTGCTGTCACCCCGATCAATAATGAACCAACTAAGCCCGGCCCATAAGTAACCGCCACCGCTGTAATGTCATTGTAGCTGACACCAGCCTGAGCTAGTGCCTCGTTAGTACACTTTGTTATCTGTTCAATGTGGTGCCGGCTGGCAACTTCAGGAACAACGCCCCCAAACCGCTGGTGGCTATCAATCTGCGTAGCAACAATATTTGAAAGGATTTTGTGACCGTCTTCAATCACGGCAACACTTGTTTCATCACAGCTCGATTCAAACGCTAATATTAATGTGCGCTCTGTCATAATAAAATAACTTCTCCTCTACCTAAGTAAATTTGCTTGCATATCAACCGCATCCTCGTGGTCATCAAGGTAGTAACGGGGCTTGATATGCTGATCACGAAAACCTAAACTCGCATATAATTTTCGCGCTGAAACATTATGAACCCGCACTTCTAAGCTCATTGAATGGAGCTTTAAGTGACGGGCATAATTTTTAAAAGTTGAAATCAAATAGGTACCAATTCCCTTGCGCTGGTAACTTGGCGTTATCCCAATATTCGTAATGTGGAGGTCATAATGGTACCAATCAACAGCTGTCCCGATGAAGCCCACAATCTGCTGGTCATCTTCAACTACCAAATAAAGGCGGTCATGAGGACGTTGCAATTCAATCTGAAAGGCCGCGTAACTCCACGGGGCCTTACCGTAAATCCGTTCTTCAATTTCTACTAATGTTTGAATGTCTTGGTCACAAGCCATGCGGACGCCATATTGGTGCCCCGAGATCATTACAACACGGCGGGTAAAATCAAGCGTCGGGCGTTTTGTCGGGGTAGTCGTATTGACCAGCCATTCTTTAAACTTCTCGAACATAATTTTTTCTTGTTTCTCCAGGATGAAGCTTTTGCCAGTTTGCCTCTGCTTCAGTAATCCGCAGGTAATGAGGGACAAAGGGGTCAATCTCTTTGACCGGAGCCTGCTGTTCACCAGCAAGTGCTAATTGATAAGTCGATGGGATGCTATAAGACGATGGTAATAAGGTCACGTTAGCCGGCAGCTGATCATACTTTGCCCGAATCTTATCTGTCATTTGACCGACTAGTACAACCGGCTGGTCCAACTTAGCTAACTGGTCTAACAAAACGTCAGCGCCAAGGTGTTGATCCGCGATCCGGCTTACTAAGGTCCCCTCTTCCCATTGGTACGCACCCGCGAAAACATTTCCGCGACGGGCATCAAAAAACGGTACGATAATGGCTGGTGAGGTCGGCACCACATTCCGAGCTAAGACGGCTAGACTTGAAACGCCAACTAAATCAATCTTTTCCGTATCTGCTAAAACCTTCGCGGTCGTTACTGCAATCCGCACCCCCGTGTAGGATCCCGGTCCCTGGGCAACGACAACCCGGTCAAGATCAGTCGGCTGCCATTGAACTAATTCAAATAACTTACTAATTGCTGGCATCAGGTAAATACTGTGATTACGAACCATGTTCAAGGTTGTCGTTGCCAGTAACTGCTCATCTTCAACTAAGGCCACGCTCATCGGGTGGTTGGATGTATCGATGGCAAGTATCTTCATTTTTATCAATCCTTTCAATCATCTTACATCTTATCACAACCGCTCCCGTTTGACCGCCTTTTAAGGCTAATCTCTGTAGTTAATAACCGAAACAAGGCAATCTCCCCGTCCTTGCAAGCAAAAAGAGGACTCGAGCATTCATTTTCTGAACACTAGAGTCCCGTTGTGTACTGTATTGCAGTATTTTATCTTGCTATCGTTCGTTAACGGACTAAGAGAAAAACTAAATTTTCTCTTAGCCCCTAGTTAAATCATTTTTAATTAATCACGATCATCATAACCCTTTGGGTGGGTAGAATGCCACTTCCAGGCAGTTGCGATAATATCATGAACATCATCATACTTAGGGTTCCAGCCAAGAATGTTGCGAGCCTTATCACTAGCCGCAACTAATGAGTCGGGGTCCCCTGGACGGCGTGGTGCCATCTTAGCAGGAATTGGTTCACCAGTAACTTCACGGGCCGCTTCAAGCATTTGCTTGTTAGAGAAACCAGTCGATGAACCAAGGTTAAAGGCGTTACTCTTGTTACCTTCTTTTAAGTACTTGATTGCCAGAATGTGCGCATCTGCTAAGTCCATAACATGAACATAGTCACGGACATTCGTTCCGTCTGGCGTGTTGTAGTCATCACCAAAGATGCTTAATTCATCCCGCTTGCCTTGCGCCACTTGTAAGATGATTGGTACTAAGTGCGTTTCTGGACCGTGATCTTCACCAATTGTTCCGTCTGGAGCAGCCCCAGCAACGTTGAAGTAACGAAGGGCGACAAACTTAATCCCGTAAGCCTTATCTGCCCATGCCATCATTTCTTCCATCATGAGCTTACTTAAACCATATGGGTTAATTGGCTTTTGCGGGTCCGTTTCCCTAATTGGCATATGTTCAGGAACACCATAAGTAGCAGCCGTTGAACTGAAGACAATGTACTTAATATCATGATCATGCATTGCTTCAAGCAAGGTAATCATTCCACCAGTATTGTTATCAAAGTACTTCAATGGCTTACTCATTGATTCTGGAACAATTGAGAAAGCAGCAAAGTGAACAACTGCGGTAATATCTTCATTATCAAAAATCTTGTCTAGGAATTGACGATCGCGAATGTCGCCTTCATAGAATTTCGCCTTAGGATTAATCGCGTCACGGTGCCCCGTTGATAAATTATCAGCAACCACTACATCTTCACCGTGTTCGATAAGGTCTTTTACCATGTGGGAACCGATGTATCCGGCACCACCAGCAACTAAAATTGACATCTTGTTTCCTCCTTGATCCAACTAAAGCTTTCATAGTGATTGTAGCACAGTTTCACGATTGAAAATTAGTAAAATTTAGTAAAAATAAGTAAAAGTTTAATGCTGGTATTACAAGAAGGCCCTTACAGGGAGGTCTTGAGCTCACCAAAGTCCACCTGCTGGTCAAGGTACTTAAATAACAGTCCTTCGCGTAAGCCGCTATTACTAAAACTAATCTCATTAATTGACAGCTGCCGCATCAACGAAATCAAGGGTAATAATCCGCCCACAATCACGTCTGCCCGGACTTTCGTAATTCCGCGAATCCCTGCCCGAGTCTGACGGTCAACCTCCAGCAACTGCCGCATAATCAGAAAAGCTTCTTGCGCCCGCATTGTTAAGCCGTGAACCGGCATTACTTCATTCGGACTAAGGGCTTGCTGCCACCGATAGACCTTGGCTAAGGCTCGGTTGCACCCTCCTAAAGCAATGATCTTCGTCTGGCGCATCCGGTTAAGCCATCGTTGTTGTAACAGGACTTCATCAATCCGGACCATCGCATCAAAAAGGTCGGCAGGGTTGATTTTGTCCTCAAGGTGGTAAGTCTGCGAAATCGTGACCGACCCGATCGGAATGCTGACCGTTTCTTCTGCTTCACCGTTATTAACGGAGATGAGCTCCATACTAGCGCCACCAGTATCAATAATTAGCCCCTTATCAAGGGGCAGCGTCCGACTGACCCCGACATAGTCAAGGTAGGCCTCCCGTTCTCCGCTAATGACATGGATATCAAAGCCCGTTGTCTGGCGCACTTTTTCTAAAAATTGACGCTGGTTTTGTGCTTGACGGACTGCCGCCGTTGCTACCGCCAAAATCGTCAAATCCTTATCACGGTAACGGTCACAAATCGCCCGAAATTCTTCTAAGGCCGCGATTGTCCGCTTCATTGGTCCTTGCTTAAGGAGCTTTTCAGGGCCGATATTGGAAGCCAAACGGACATACCTTTTCTCGTATTGAACCGTTTCATAATTTCCCGCTCCCTGAATCTTCGTTATCTTAAGCCGGACGGAATTGGAACCAAGATCAATAATTGCCAAGTGCTTTTCTTTGACCATTGTCTACTCATCCTTTCGATCATCGAGGTGGAGGTTGGAAACATGGCGGCTCAAGGTTTCAAAGACCGCCGAAAAATGCTTCTGCGCCTTTTTCTCTTTCTTTTCTTCTTTATTTAGTTTGACTGCCTGCGCAACAAAATACTCCTGCGAGTTAAACGGGGCCGCTGATCCGCGATCAATTCGCTCATAATGGTCGCCCACTAATTTGCGCGCCTTGACATTGTCTTTCCACATCATATCAAAAATATGGATTGCGTGCGCCTTGGTATCATTTTGGGTTACTGGATATAATTCCTCGACCCGCCGATTGAGGTTCCGCGTCATCATATCTGCACTGGCAAGGTAGACTTCTTCGTGCCCATTGCTCTTAAAGTAATAAATTCGTGAGTGTTCAAGGAACCGGCCAACAATCGAGTGAACTTCGATGTTGCCGTGGAGTTCCGGTAAATCATTCCGTAAACAGGTAATTCCCCGAATTAGCAGCTCAACTTTGACCCCGTTAGCTGCCGCGTCGTATAACCGGGCAATAATTTGCTTATCAGACAATGAGTTCATCTTCATCCGGATTAAAGCCGGATTACCGTTCTTGGCGTTTTCAATCTGCTCATCAATTTTAGCATTGATAAAACTCCGAATCCCATCGGGCGAGACCCGCAGTTCATTAAAGTAGGCTGGCCGGGCAAATCCCGAAAGCATATTAAATAAGTTGGTCATGTCAATCCCCAGTTCATGGTCACAGGTAAATAACCCCATGTCGGTATAGAAGTGGGCTGTTACATCATTATAGTTTCCAGTCCCGAGGTGCATGTACCGTCGCAAGCCATCTTCATCGCGCCGAATAACCAATGCAACCTTACAGTGGGTCTTCAAGCCGACTAACCCGTAGATAACGTGGCAGCCCATCTGTTCCAGCCGTTGGGCCCAGCGGACATTATTCTGCTCATCAAACCGAGCCTTAACTTCAACTAGGACGGTCACTTGCTTCCCTTGTTGCGCCGCCATTCCCAGATACTTAATAATTGGCGAATTACCAGAAACCCGGTATAAGGTCATCTTAATCGCCAAGACGTCCGGATCAACCGCGGCCTGATGGATAAAGTTGACTACCGCTTGAAAATTATCATAAGGATGCTGCATCAGGTAGTCTTTTTGGCGGATCGCGGTAAAAATATTATGCTCCATATCTAAGGCCGGGTCTAAGTACGGCTTGTATGGCGGGAAGCGTAAATCGTCATGACCATCAACCATTCCCGCTAGTTTTTTCAAAAATGTCAAATCAACCGGACCGTCCACTTCATAGAGGGACCGCTCACTAACATGCAGGTTATCGATTAATTGCTCCTTTAGCCAGTCGTCAATTGACCGTGGAACTTCTAACCGCATGACGCGGCCGTGTTCCCGTTCACGAAGCTGGTGTTTCACCGCCCGTAATAGGTCAGAAGTATCCTCTTCGGCAACGTCCAGATCCATATCCCGCATTACTCGGTAGGAAGCGGTGGCAAGAATCTCGTAACCGGGAAAGAGGGCGCTAAGAAATTCCGTAATAATTTCATCAATCAAGATAAAATTATTTTCCCCCGGCAGGCGGACCAGCCGCTTATAAATCTCTGGTACCCGCACGGTCGCAAACTTAATATCCGCTTCCTGCCGGTCATCATGCGGCTCTGTCTGGCGCCGATGGACTTCCTGATCGCCTTCTAGGATTTCTTCTTGTCGCTGGGTAGTTGGTCTTATTCGCCGCCGTAATTGGATGGCGATATTCAATGAATTATTTGAGATAAAGGGAAATGGTCGCGAGGCATCATCAGCCATCGGCGTAAGAACCGGCATTAATTCATCATTGAAATACCGTCGAATAAATTCATACTGTTTTTCGTTTAATTGCCGAATGTGCAGAATCTGAATATTATTTTCCGCTAGCTCGGGGATGATCTGCTGGTTATAGACCTCATAACGTTGTCTGACCATCCGGTGTTCTTTTTCGTTCACCGCATCGAGCTGTTCTTCAGGCGTTAATCCAGAAGCATCAGTCGTTGTTACTTTAGCGGCTGCTAATTTATGAAGGGAAGCGACCCGCACCATGAAGAATTCATCAACGTTACTCTGGGTAATCCCTAAAAAGTTAGCCCGTTCAAGCAAGGGATTCGCCGCGTCCGTTGCTTCGCCTAAGACGCGACCGTTAAAATCGATCCAGCTCAACTCACGGTTAACATAATTTTGTGGTTTGTAAAAATCCTTATACATGTTAATGATTACTCCTCTCAGTCAGCACTGGTTGAATGCCATATACATCCCTAAATAACTGCGACTTTTGGCTAAATGACCATTTCTCTAAGACGAGGTCATCGTTAGCCGTGGCCTTGATAATCAAACGGTCATCCCCCACCAGTGTCAGCTTAATATTTGAAATCTTTTGCAAGCGTGAATCATCCAACGCATCGACAAGCCGTAAAATCGCGGCCAGCTTAGCCACCGGCATCTGAATATCATTATCGAGGTGGCGGTAATGGGCCTGGCTAATATCTGGCGATTCGGCACTATGGTAGCGGGCAACCTCCGCAATAATCCGGTTATCCTTATCAGACAGGCCAATCAAGGGCGTTGCTTCCATAATGTAGGCCGAATGACGGTAATGGCCCCGCTGGTTAATAAAGTTGCCAATATCGTCAATCCGACTGGCTATCTCTAACAGCAAGCGCTCATGCTGGCCAAGGCGGTGGATCGGTCGTAACTGGTCAAATAATTGCAATGAAAATTGGGTCACAAAATCACGGTGGGCCGAGTCAACCCCGTACCGTTCCGAAATATTATCCGCCGCCGTCCTAATCATCCTATTGATCTGCCGCCGCGTCTGGTCATTGTTGACCCCGATACCATGGGAAATCCCATCCATCGTTGAAATATCAGTTACGTACAAGCCCGCGGGTTGGATTAAGCGTACAGTCCGGGCGGTTACCAAGTAATTAGGCAGAAGCAATTCAAACTGCTGGTCATCAATTTGAATATTTTTCACCAGCCCGTCCTTCGCCGGTGTCAAGATCTTTTGGTAATCATCATGGAATTCGGCCAGCGGTACTTCCGCGATCTGCTGACCATGGGGCAAAAAGAGCTTATTAAGGGCTAGCGCGTTTTGGACCATCATCACCGTGTGCTTTTTCTTCGTTAGCTCAGGCGTCAAGTATTCCAATTTGCTGCTGATATAGTCCTGAATGATCTCGGTCGGGTTAGTCGCCGTCTTCCGCAAACGGCTAACAAGGTGGCTGATCTTCGCATTGCCTAAGTCAATATCCCATGCCCGCTCAAAGCTCCCGTGATGGAAATAGGCCAGCGTCGTAGAACTCAGACCAATGCTAAGGAGGTACATATTATGCCTGCTCAGCTTGTCGAACTCCGGCAAGAGGGTCAGTAAGTAGCTCATTGACTGGGCCATTAACTGGTTGTTGTTGAGCCACTCGATTTGCAAACCGGTCCGCACTTCTAGCTGGTCAGTAACATACCGGGCAGTTACCGGATCGAGGTCTTCGAAATCCCCGTAAAATTTAACCGGACTAGCCTGATAATCCTTAATAACCTGTTTAAATCCTTCGATGTTACTAACAATCGCCGCCATATTTTCCGAATAATTAGCAACCTTTGCTTTACCAATATTTAAGAGGCCTGATCGAACATTGTTTACCACCGTTAATGTTGGTATTTCGACAATTCGCAAGCTTACTTGATCAGGCTCCAAGTAAATTATCGCCGTCAATGATCTTTTCACGTCAACTCACTCCTCATATTTACTACTATTCATAGAATACCATCTTCCCCCGCTCGGCTCTACAAAAAACGAGGCTGGTGAAAAAACTAAAGTTTTTTTCCAGCCTCGTGGTGGTTATTTCGTGACCTGCACGCAAGTTACAAAATAATTACTATATTTTAATACCATTTTATTTCTGCAATCGCGGCTACTTGGTCGCCCATGGCAATTTGGTGATAGCTTGTCGCTTCGTCTGCCGATGGTTGATTTACCCGACTCTTGATTGTTTCGCCGTCCCGTACTTCTTGGAGGTACTGCAGGCTAAAAGACCGGAGCTGGTGTCCTTGTAGGAACTCCCGCCCGAGCGGATCAAGGAGCCAATCAAAGTACCGCGCATTATTTACGTGGTGGTTAGCATCAAGGTCAAAGTACCGCACTCGGTATTCCTGCTCAACGACAGCCACTGTTTCCACCAGCTTATGTGGACGTTTCAAGCGAGGAATCCGTTTTACTAACGGCGATTTGAACGGCTCAATCAATGCTGGCGGGATTGATTCCATCCGGCGCGTCTTTAAGTTCATAAAGACAAAGATGGATTTGAAGCGCGCGTACTCGACCTGATGTTCCTTATCCATCACCCAAAACTCCCGAACCGCAAAGAAACGATTATAGGCTACTGCCCGGGTACCGAGGATAATCGTTTCCCCAAAGTGTGGCTGGTCATTATTGAGCTGACCTTCATACCCGCTGACGACCCAAGTGCCACCAGTCGTTTGAACTTCATCAATTCCCAGTCCCAGACTCATACTATGCTCATCGGAGACCATGGAGATCATGCTTAGCAGCATACTCATACTCGGATGACCAGTCTCATCACATTCATAATATGTTAGCAAGTGGGGCATTTCAAAAGTTTGGGCATCCTGTGTTAATTTCATTTTCTTCTCCTACAATTGGTGGTACTGCTTATATAGTTCTTGACGTTTGACATGGTTTTGCTTAGCAACAAGCTTAATTGCCGCGTTAGTCGAAAGGCCTGTAAGGATTGCCTGGTCGACCTGCTCTGTCAATGATAATTGGGAAGTTGCGGGCGTTGCATCAGCCGGCTGGTCATTTCCTGCGACGAGGATCACAAATTCACCGCGGGCTTGATGCTGGTCATACCATGCTAGTACTTCTGCGAGCGTCCCCCGCGTGAATTCCTCATATCGCTTGGTCAGTTCGCGGGCCAGGACAATGCGCCGCTGGTCACCAAAGACCTCGGCCATCGTAGCTAATGTTTTCTTTAAACGGTGGGGCGCTTCGTAAAAGATCATTGTCTCTTCACGATTTTTCAGCTTTTCTAAGGCCGTAACCTGTTGCTGGTGCTTGCGCTCTAAAAAACCAAAAAAATAAAACGGCTGGGGGACTAACCCCGAAGCAATTAAAGCCGTTAACCCAGCATTAGCCCCCGGAAGCGGGATCACCGGCAATCCTGCTTTTACAGCGGCTGCCACTAATTCCTTACCCGGATCTGAGATAGACGGCATCCCGGCATCGCTACACTGGGCAATTGAAAGGCCCGCTTTTAATTTTGCAATTAATTCGGGCACCCGTTGTTCTGTATTATGCTCATGAAAACTTATTTGCCGCGTAGGAATCTCAAAATGATTTAGCAACTGCTGGGTATGCCGGGTGTCTTCTGCTGCGATCAAGTCGACTTCCTTGAGAGTTTTAATTGCACGAAAAGTCATATCATCTAAGTTGCCGATTGGGGTCGGCACAAGATAGAGGCTCCCCGGCTGGTGTTCACTAAAACTACTAATTTGCTGCATGATTCCTCCTATTTCGCCATTCCTTGGTCGTGACCAAAAATAGCATCAAGACAGAAAGTACACGATTCATTCGGCGCTAACCGTTTGCCATAATATTCGCTGCAAACATGAAAGCCTTGTTGGTACAATTCTTTCAAATTTTGCCGTGACCCAGACAAGTGGTTATCGTTATGCTTTGGCTGCTGTTTCTTTACTACTTGACGGAGATGCTCGTTTTCAATCGACAACTCAACGTTTTCTTCGAGAATTGCGGTTATTTGGTCTTGCAGTTGCTCCATATTGCTAACAAGGTCACGCGTTTGTTGCATTACTTGAGCAAAACGTTCATAAATATTACTTGAATTATGCTGTTCACTCATTTTCTCGCCCCTATCTAGCACTTAATGTCTGTACAAGTTTGATTGTCAGTTGTTCGACAATATTTTGGAAATTAATGTTTTGCTCGAGCAGGTGGCGAGTCGCTAAGGTTAACTGACTCGCTGCTAATAATTGCTGAGCCGGGTGTTGGCTGACGACGGCCTGCATTTCACCTAAAATATTATTAAAGTGCAACCGATCGGGAGCATTAATCCCCGTTGCCAGCATTAACGTATCCCGCCAAATCAGCGTAATTAAGTCCAAAATAATCTGCTGTTTATCACGATCAGCCGCTACTTTTAGAAGCAATGTCTGCACATCAACGAACCCAAGCATATCACCCTTAGCAGTATCCTTATACCACTGCACAACTGCCTTAATAGCCTCGTCAAACCAGCCATCTTCTTGCCATTGCTCAATAGTTGCCACCGAATCGGTAATCCCAACTGCAATCTGGCGCTGGGTTGAGGAAATATCATGTTCGGCTAACACTTTTAAAAGAGCTTCTCTTTTTAATGGCGACAATTCAATTACCTGCGTCCGTGATCGAATCGTCGGAAGAACTGCACTCTTGTTAGTCGTCAACATTAGGATATAAACACCAGTGCCTGGTTCTTCGATGAACTTTAAGAGGCTATTAGCAGCTCCGTTGGTCATCTTGTCGGCATCTTGGATAATAAATATTTTTTTATTTCCTTCGACAGCGCTTTTAGTAAATTCTGCTTTAAGGCGCCGAATCTCATCAACCTTAATCTGACGGCCGGCCGGAGCTGCGTAGACAATATCTGGATGGTTGCCAGATAAAATCCGCTGACATTCAGGACAAGTCAAGTCCGGCTCATTATCTTCCGGATGAAGGCAAAAGAGCCGCAATGCTAACCACTTGGCAATTGACATCTTGCCTGCTCCTCCTGGCCCAACTAATAGGTATGCATGGGCAAGCTCCTTATTTGCTAAGATTTTTTGAAAACGGGCCACAATCGTTGGTTGTAATCGTTCAGCCCGTGTCCGTCCTTGTTCAGCCACCCATCTCACCTACTTTAAAATTTAATGAAATCCTCGATTGGTAAAACGAAGACCGTTGCGCCACCAATCTTTACGTTAACAGGGAAAGCCGAACCGCCCTCAACATCCATATGCATTTGCGAAGTAACGTATTGTTCACGCGATTCAGCGTTTTTCTTAATCACATCAAGAACTTCTTGAACCCGGTCATCTTCAATCCCGATTAAGAAAGTCGCGTTCCCTTCCCGAAGGAATCCACCAGTAGTAGCTAACTGCGTCATGTGAATCTCGGCCTTATTAAAGGCTTTCCGCAAGCGGTTGCTATCCTTTGATTGAACAATTGCAATAATCATTTTCATAATTAATCACCCTTTTCGTTAAAATAACTCTGAAAACCGGTCATGAATTGTTGTTTTTACATCGTTAATTACAGTTGGCAGCGGCTGGCTCGCGTCAATCAGCTTAATCCGCGCTGGATGTCGTTGCTGGAGACGTAAGTATGACTGGCGAACCGTTTGGTGGAAGGCCAGCTTTTCCTTGTCAAGACGGTTAACTTGGTTGGCGCGGTGCTCTGCAATTCGCTGCAAGCCTAATTCTGATTCAATATCAAGGTAAATCGTAAGGTCCGGCATCAAGCCGTCAATTGCAAACTGGTTAATCTGCCAAATTTCTTGTTCACCAAGTCCGCGTCCTGCCCCTTGATATGCAATTGAGCTATCGACATAGCGGTCGCATAAGATCGTCTTGCCTGCTTTTAACGCTGGAATTATCTCGGAAACAACCACTTGGCGTCGGGATGCTGCAAAAAGCAACGCTTCGGTTCGCGGGTCCATATCAGCGTTCTGGTTGTCAAATAACAACTGGCGAATTTCCTCTGAAATCCGACTCCCGCCCGGCTCACGAATGTACTTTACCGCTTCTTTGCCTAACTGTTGTTCAAGATCTTCTTGGATTTGCTGAATGACACTCGTCTTGCCAGCGCCATCTGGTCCTTCAAATGAAATAAATTTTCCGTCCATTATACTCTCCTAGCGGTCAATAACGCCTTGATTTAACGTTCCATGTACTTTAAATTTGCGGGCAATCTTATACAAGTACAAAAATTTCTGCTCTTGAATCCGTGAACGGTAGTGAAGCTCACTATTAACGTTTGCTTCGTATACGGCCCGCTCCGTCTCACGTGCATGGTCCCAGCTAGCCTTCGTAGAATAAACCGCATCGAGGAGCCGTTCATTTCGCTGGTGTTCAACTTCATTTGATGCTCGTCTAAAAAACATGCTCTTACATCTCCGTCCGCCCTTGAACTGCCTTAAATAGTGTCATCTCATCTGCATAGTCAATATCAGCACCAACAGAAAGACCGTGGGCCAACCGCGTCACCTTGATACCGGCCGGTTTGATCAGCTTAGCAAGATAACCGGCCGTTAACTCACCATCAGATGATGCATTCGTGGCAATAATGACCTCTTTTACTTCATCATCTTTCTGCAGCCGTTTGAGTAAGCTCGTGATATTAATATCCTCTGGGCCTGTCCCTGCGACTGGGGAGATTACGCCTTGTAGGACATGGTAGAGGCCATGGTATTCGCGCATCCGTTCCATTGCCATAATATCTTGTGACTGCTCAACAACCAAAATTTGCGAACGATCCCGTGTCTTATCCCGACAGATCGGGCACGGATCATCCTCGGTGATATTACCGCAGATGCTGCAATCATGCAGGTCGCGCTTTGCCGATAAAAGCGACTTAGCAAAATTTGTCACGTCATCTTCTTGCATACTCAATGTATAAAAGGCCAGACGGGTAGCTGTTTTTTGACCGATCCCTGGCAGCTTAGTATAGCTTTCGATTAACTTAGCTAATGGCTCTGGGTACTGAATCACTTTTTACAACCCCATACCTTGTGTGTACTTGCCAAGCTTTTGTTGGGTGGCATTGCTTACTTGGCTCATTCCGTCCTTAACAGCAGCAATAACCAAGTCTTGCAACATATCAACATCATCAGGATCAACTGCTTCTGGGTTAATCTTTAAATCAATTAATTGGTTATCCCCGCTAAAAGTAGCAGTTACCATATCATCGGGAGCCTTGCCAACAAATTCTTGTTTAGCAAGTTCTTCTTGTTCTGCCATCATTTTCTTTTGCATTGCTTTAGCTTGCTTCATCATTTGTTGCATATTCATTCCACGCATCATAATATCATCCATCCTTTTCTAATTATCTTCTACTTTTACTATCTCGCTGCCAAACATTTTTTGGGCAGCCGCCACCTGTTCGTCTTGAACGGGGGCTTCTTCAGTCGGTGCGTCCTCTTCTGATGGTAGCGGCGGTTCACCACTAGAAGCCGGAGCTGCCGCGCTAGCCTGACTCTGCGGCGTGCTAGACGGCTTGCCAGCTGACGAACTCTTTTTACCAAAGCCGTGACCCTGCAGAAAGTCCTTTCTGATTTGCGGCCACTTATCCTTCGGCACAAACACAACTTGGCGTTCGTTCCCCGTTAAGCGTTGCAAGGCATCTTCCATATTTTTTAAGAGGGTCATGTCATCCGCTGCTTGCTGGAACAAGAAGGGATAATCGAAGGCCACAATGATGCCCACCGCACTCGCGGCAACGGGTTGCGATACATGCAATAAGGATCGTTGCGGAACCGATAGCATATTTAGCATCTCGCCCCATAAGTCACGCACCTTAATCAAATCTTGCCGGGTTGCATTTTCAAGTACCGGGTAGACTTTATTAATATTAACATGAACTTTCTTTTGCTGAACTCGCGGCGGCTCATTTTTTTGCCGAACAGGGGTTGCTCGACCATTGTTAGCAGGTGCTGCTTGCAATTGTTTAACCGTCTGCTGTAATTGCTGGATCTCTTGTTGCAGGTGTTTGATGGTGTCATCTGCCACGTTAGGAGCGGCGGCAGGCTGGCTAGTAGCGGACGCCGGCGTTGCTACTGTTTGCTTGACCTGCGCTAACTTAATCGTTAAGACCTCTAAGTACACATCGGGATGAGTCGTAAACCGCATTTCTTCTTGAATATTGTTTAGCTCATCAATCATCTGGTAGAGGACCGCTGATGGCGCCAGCTGAGACAGTTGCTGAAAGTCAGCCTCTTTTAAGCCGGTACTTTCAACATTGATTAATGTCGGTGACTCTTGGTATAGCAAGACATCACGGATAAACGAGATCAGGTCTTCAATGAAACGCTGCCCATCCTTTCCTTCCGCCAAAATGTCTTTCATTGTATCTAAGGCCGTTGCCCCCTCATGCTGACAGACTTGTAAAAAGTACTGTTTTAACAATTGTTTGGTAACGCTGCCAGTAACTAACAAGGCGTCATCAAGGTTTACCGCATTATCACTAAAGGAAAGTACTTGATCCAGGATACTCAAAGCATCCCGCATCCCTCCTTCAGCGGCATTTGCAATCACCCATAGGGCTTTTTCATCGTATGTCACCTTTTTTTGATCGAGAATATACTTCATCCGGTCAAAGGCATCCTGAGACGAAATCCGACGAAAGTCAAACCGCTGTACCCGGGAAATAATCGTCAACGGGATCTTATGCGGTTCAGTCGTCGCAAGGATAAAAATCACATTGGCAGGCGGCTCTTCAAGTGTCTTTAACAACGCATTGAAAGCCCCTGTCGACAGCATATGGACTTCATCGATAATATAGACCTTATAATCGGCCTGCGTTGGCGCATACTTTGCCTTATCCCGAATATCACGAATCTCTTCGACACCATTATTAGAAGCCGCATCAATCTCAATAACGTCATTGAGCTGACCATTAGTAATCGCCTTACATGTGGCACACTCATTGCAGGGTTCCCCATCTTGGGAATGATGACAGTTAACGGCCTTAGCAAAAATCTTGGCTGCTGAGGTCTTCCCTGTCCCCCGCGGACCGGCAAAGAGGTATGCATGACTAATCTGGTGAGTAATAATTGCGTTTTTTAGGGTTCTTGTAACAACTTGTTGACCAATAAGATCATCGAATCGTTGCGGCCGCCAAACACGATACAACGCCTGATAGCTCATCGCCAGACTTCCTTTCTGAATTTAAAAATACTATACAATATTATACAAGGAATTAGTCCCATAAAGTAGGAAAAATATTTATTATTTATTTTAAGAATTGTTAAGCAGCGTTTGCTATAAAAAAAGACCTGCAGCGAAAGGCTGTAGGTCAGCTTGAATATCAATAAAACTTAGAGCACAAGGCACATCATACTTAGTGCTGCTTCCTTCCAGACCTGACACGGTTCGTAAGCATACCCTTGCTCTAAGGCCTTACGGCAAATAGTATAATACACTATTTTTCACTAAAATGCTAGGGGTTAGTTTTATTTTTCCGGCGCGCTTCCTTTCGGCGCCGTCTTATTTCCCGAAAAAAACTTTTTAGCATTTGACTGCACTCATCCCCGAGAATCCCAGAATAGACATTCACCTGGTGGTTCAGCCGCGTGTCATTTAACAAGTGATATAAACTATCGACAGCTCCTGCTTTAGGATCAGCTGCTCCGTAATAAACGTTTTCTATCCGAGCATTAATAATTGCTCCGCTACACATAATGCACGGCTCAAGGGTGACGTAAAGGTCACAATCTTCCAGCCGCCAGCTATGTAAATTCGTGCATGCTTCCATCATTGCGAGCATCTCCGCATGATAGGTAACATCTTGAAACTTTTCCCGCATATTATGTCCCCGCCCAATTACTTGACCATCATGAACAACAACGGCCCCAATTGGTACTTCATCTAAAACTTTTGCCTGTTGTGCTTCAGCTATCGCCATCCGCATAAATTTTTGCTGGGCTAGTAATGATGAATTATTTTTTTCCATTTATTTTCTCCATTTACTTAAAATTATCCTGCTTTTCAGTGTATAATATTAATTTGGTTTTTCAAATTGATTTAGGCTTGACCAATCACCTGCTTATAATTTTCACAAAAAAAGTTTCACAGGTGGCAATTCCAGTATTAAGCACTATATATTGTGTTTCACTATTTTCTCAGCACGAAATATAGTGCTTTTTTGATTGATTTTTTTAAATTCCCCGCTATACTAGAAAACATCGATTAACGTTTAGGAGGCTAATTAAAATGGTAACTGTCTTTTCCAAAAATAACTGTATTCAATGCAAAATGACCAAGCGTTTTTTAGAACAACACAAGATTGCATTCGTTGAACATAATATAGATGAACAACCAGAATATGTATCCCAATTAAAGTCTGAAGGCTTCATGGCGACCCCAGTAGTGAAGCTTCCCAATGGCAACGCATTTTCTGGTTTTCGTCCCGACCAACTAAACCAGCTTGCCTAATCAAATAGCATTGACAATCTTGCCAGGCAGCAATCCTCATTGTTGCGCTGGCTTCTTTATTGGCATAATTAAATTATCTTAGAAAGTGAGTTATTAACATGGCATTATCAGACATTGATATGACAAAGGTCAAATACTACGACTACAACAACGAGGTAAACATCCCGAAAAATGGGCAAATTCAGCTTGATAAAGATAAAATGGCCCTTGAAGATTTTATTAAAGAAAATGTTGAACCTAACACGAAACATTTTTCTTCTCTTCAAGAACGTTTTCAATGGTTAGAAGATAACGACTACATTGAAAAAGGGTTCATGAGCAAGTACAGCACTGAATTTATCGAAAAGCTGTACGACTACCTCAAGGATCAAGACTTCCACTTCCACTCCTTTATGGCCGCTTATAAGTTTTACGCTCAGTATGCACTACGGACTAATGATAAGGAATATTACCTCGAAAACTATATTGACCGGGTTGCCATGAACGCGCTGTATCTTGCCAACGGGGACGAAGAGTTAGCGATGCAACTGGCTGACGAGATTATTCACCAACGCTACCAACCCGCTACCCCGACTTTTCTTAATGTTGGCCGGAAGCGACGGGGAGAATTTGTTTCCTGTTTTGCAATCCAAACAACTGATGATATGAATACGATTGGACGGACTATCAATTCGGCCCTCCAGCTATCTAAAATCGGTGGCGGGGTCGGAATTAACCTCAGTAATCTTCGTGAAGCCGGTGCTCCGATCAAGAAAATCAAGGGCGCTGCTAGCGGGGTTGTGCCAGTAATGAAATTATTAGAAGATAGCTTCTCATACTCCAACCAATTAGGTCAGCGTCAGGGAGCCGGGGTTGTCTACCTGAGTGTTTTCCATCCCGACATTATTGAATTTTTGGGTGCTAAAAAGGAAAACGCTGATGAAAAGATTCGGTTAAAGACCCTTTCCCTTGGAATTACGGTTCCTGACAAGTTCTATGAGTTAGTCGAAAAGGATGCAGATATGTATCTCTTTAGCCCTTATGACGTAGAACGCGTCTATGGCGAGCCATTCTCCTACATCGATATTACGAAAGAATACGATAACTTAGTTGCAAATGATAAGATTCGCAAGAAAAAGGTTAACGCGCGGGATCTTGAAGACGAAATCAGCAAGTTGCAACAAGAATCCGGTTACCCATATATTATTAATATCGATACTGAAAATCGCGACAACCCAATTAATGGTAAAATTGTGATGAGCAACCTTTGTTCGGAAATTGCTCAAGTCCAAGTTCCAGCACGGGTAAACGATGACCAATCATACTCGGAAATGGGAATTGATATTAGTTGTAATCTTGGTTCAACTAACATTGCTAACATGATGGAAAGCCCTGACTTTGGTCAATCAATCAAGGCCATGATGCGCGGACTTACCCGTATCAGTGATGTTGAAGACCTTGATGTTGTCCCAACGATTCAAAACGGAAACCGGCTTGCGCACTCTGTCGGCTTAGGAGCAATGGGGTTACATAGTTACCTCGCCAAGCACCATATTCAATATGGAAGTCCGGTAGCAATTGAATTTACCGGAGTCTACTTCATGCTCTTAAACTACTGGTCCCTCGTTGCATCAAACGAAATCGCCAAGGAGCGGCACGAGACTTTCCATGATTTTGAAAACAGTAAGTATGCGGACGGTTCATATTTTGATAAGTACGTGACAAAAGATTGGGGACCACAATCTGATGTTGTAAAAGAATTATTTGCCGGTATCTTTATTCCTGGAATTAAGGATTGGCAAAAGCTCAAAGAAAATGTCATGCAAGACGGCTTATACAACCAATACCGACTTGCAGTAGCACCTAACGGCTCAACATCTTACATCAACGATTCCACAGCCAGTCTTCATCCGATTATCAACCGGGTAGAAGAACGGCAAGAAAAGATGATTGGGAAAATTTACTACCCAGCACCTTACCTTTCAAATGACACAATGCCTTACTACCGTTCAGCTTACGATATGGATATGCGGACGGTAATTGATACCTACGCTGCCGCTCAGCAACACGTCGATCAATCACTTTCCATGACGCTGTTCATGCGGTCAACTATTCCTGCCGGCCTCTATGAATGGAAAGACGGTCGGACTGATAAGATGACCACCCGTGATCTTAATATTTTACGGCACTATGCTTACAAGCGCGGAATCAAGTCGATTTACTATATCCGAACATTTACCGACGACAGTGATGAAATTGGGGCAAATCAATGTGAAAGCTGTGTAATTTAGGGCATGTTGGAATTTGATTTAAATGTAGTGCACTGGTAAACTTGATATTATGTATAATTGACTTCTTGGCAAGTTATTTCACCTGCCAAGAGTAACCTGTTTGGAGGAGCGCAATCAATGAAATTGGAAGAATTTAAACCTGTAAATCATTACGATGCGATCAACTGGAATGAAGTTTCCGATATGATCGATAAAGCAACTTGGGAAAAACTGACAGAACAATTTTGGCTTGATACACGGATTCCTGTTGCCAACGATATGGATGATTGGCGCGAACTAGATGACGATCACCAATGGACTGTTGGTCATGTTTTCGGTGGCTTGACCCTTCTTGATACTGTCCAGTCAGAAGCAGGATTGACTGCTCTTAAAGAAGACGTTAAAACTCCACATGAGACTGCTGTTTTAAACAACATCCAATTCATGGAATCAGTTCACGCCAAGAGTTATTCAACAATCTTCTCAACCCTTAATACTCCTGACCAAATTAAGGAAATCTTCGAATGGTCTGATACTGAAGAATATTTACAAAATAAGGCTGTTAAGATTGCTAATATGTACTTAGACCCAAGCCAGGACCCATTAAAGAAGAAAGTTGCTAACGTGTTCTTGGAAACTTTTCTATTCTATTCTGGTTTCTATACTCCTCTGTACTATCTTGGTCATAATAAATTAAATAACGTGGCGGAAATTATCAAGTTAATCTTACGTGATGAATCTGTTCACGGTACTTACATCGGTTACAAGTTCCAAGTTGGCATGCGTGACCGGACTGAAAAACAACAACAGGATATGAAGGACTGGATGTACAACTTCCTATACGAACTTTACGATAACGAAGAAAAGTACACCCACCTGCTTTACGATCAAGTTGGCTGGACTGACGATGTTTTAACCTTCATTCGGTACAATGCCAATAAGGCCTTGATGAACCTTGGTCAAGACCCGCTATTCCCTGATACTGCCTCTGATGTTAACCCTGTCGTTATGAATGGTATCTCTACTTCAACTTCTAACCATGATTTTTTTAGCCAAGTCGGCAATGGATATCGCATGGGAGCCGTTGAAGCGATGAGCGACAGCGATTATGACGTTAAAGATCCAAACGCTGGCAAAGATAAAAACGCCCGCGACTAATTAATAATAAGTTAAATAGCCATTATCCTTAACCGGGTAATGGCTATTTTGTTTAAATTTTTAAGTTGTGAAATCGATATATAACAAATTTATCTATCACTTTTTTATCATTGTGAAATACAATGCAAGTACATTGATTTAGCAAAAATCACTTATCAAGTATTCCAAAAATAATACCAATCTTTTTTACTATTCTACCAGTATTATCAGCTCAACAATGTAAGCGAATTCAATATTTATAACCATTGTTTAAAGGTTCACAAAGGTATTTACAACGCAAAAAAATGTAGTAATATTATACATGTTCAAAGGTTAACAAAAAAAGAATTGAAAAAGGAGATTTCAATTATGCCTGCTAACAACAAGAAACAAGTTGAAAAAAAAGAATTAACTGCTGAAGAAAAAAAGCAAAACGCTCAAAAGTTAGTTGACGATTTAATGGCTAAGAGCCAAGCTGCTTTCGAACAGTTGCGTTACTACTCACAAGAGCAAGTTGACAAGATTTGTCAGGCAATGGCCCTCGCTGCTGAAGAACACCACATGGACTTAGCCGTTGATGCTGCCAACGAAACTGGTCGTGGAATTGCCGAAGATAAGGCTATCAAGAACATCTACGCAAGTGAATACATTTGGAACAACATCCGTCACGATAAGACTGTTGGTATTATTGAAGACAACGATGAAGACCAAACTATCACAATTGCTGATCCTCTTGGTATTATTGCTGGTATCGTTCCCGTTACCAACCCAACCTCTACCACTATCTTCAAATCAATCATTAGTGCAAAGACGCGGAATACAATTATCTTTTCATTCCACCGTCAAGCAATGAAGTCATCCATTAAGACCGCAAAGATTCTCCAAGAAGCGGCTGAAAAAGCTGGTGCGCCAAAGAACATGATTCAATGGCTTCCTGAAAGTAGTCGTGAAAACACTACTGCCTTACTTCAACACCCTAATACCGCTACTATCTTAGCAACTGGTGGTCCTTCCCTTGTTAAGGCAGCCTACAGTTCTGGTAACCCTGCCCTCGGTGTTGGTCCTGGTAACGGTCCTGCCTACATCGAAAAGACTGCTAACATCGAACGGTCAGTTTACGACATTGTTCTTTCTAAGACTTTCGATAACGGAATGATTTGTGCTACTGAAAACTCAGTTGTTGTTGACGAAGAAATCTATGACAAGGTTAAGGAAGAATTCCAAAAGTGGAACTGTTACTTCTTAAAGCCAAATGAAATTGACAAGTTTACTGATGGCTTTATTGATCCAGACCGTCACCAAGTTCGTGGTCCAATCGCTGGTCGTTCTGCTAACGCAATTGCTGATATGTGTGGAATCAAGGTTCCTGACAACACTAAAGTTATCATTGCTGAATATGAAGGTGTTGGTGACAAGTACCCACTTTCAGCTGAAAAGCTTTCCCCTGTATTGACAATGTACAAGGCTACTTCTCACGAAAACGCCTTTGATATCTGTGCTCAATTATTGCACTACGGTGGTGAAGGACACACTGCTGCTATCCACACCCTTGATGATGACTTAGCTACTAAGTACGGTCTTGAAATGCGTGCTTCACGGATTATCGTTAACTCACCATCTGGTATCGGTGGTATCGGTAACATTTACAACAACATGACGCCATCCCTTACTTTAGGTACTGGTTCATATGGTAGCAACTCAATTTCACACAACGTTACCGACTGGGATCTCTTAAACATCAAAACAATTGCAAAGCGGCGTGAAAACCGTCAATGGGTTAAGATCCCCCCAAAAGTATACTTTCAACGCAACTCACTAAAAGAATTGCAAGATATTCCAAACATTGATCGGGCATTCATCGTTACTGGTCCTGGAATGAGCAAGCGTGGTTACGTTCAACGGGTTATCGACCAATTACGTCAACGTCAAAACAACACTGCTTTCTTAGTATTTGACGATGTTGAAGAAGATCCATCAACAAACACGGTTGAAAAAGGTGTTGCGATGATGAACGACTTCAAGCCAGATACAATCATTGCCCTTGGTGGTGGTTCACCAATGGATGCAGCAAAGGCTATGTGGATGTTCTACGAGCACCCAGAAACTTCATGGTACGGTGTTATGCAAAAGTACCTTGATATCCGTAAGCGTGCTTACCAAATCAAGAAGCCTACTAAGTCTCAACTTATCGGTATCCCTACTACTTCTGGTACTGGTTCAGAAGTTACACCATTTGCGGTTATCACTGACTCTGAAACCCACGTTAAGTACCCGCTTGCCGACTACGCATTGACACCAAACATTGCGATTGTTGACTCCCAATTCGTTGAAACTGTTCCTGCAACTACTACTGCTTGGACTGGACTTGACGTTTTATGTCACGCTACTGAATCATACGTTTCAGTAATGGCAACTGACTACACTCGTGGTTGGTCATTACAAACAATCAAAGGGGTAATGGAAAACCTTCCTAAGTCAGTTCAAGGTGACAAGTTAGCTCGTCGTAAGATGCACGACTTCTCAACGATGGCTGGGATGGCATTCGGTCAAGCATTCTTAGGAATTAACCACTCCCTTGCCCACAAGATGGGTGGAGCATTTGGCCTTCCTCACGGTTTGCTTATTGCTATTGCAATGCCACAAGTAATTCGTTTCAATGCGCAACGTCCACAAAAGCTTGCCCTCTGGCCACACTACGAAACTTACCATGCTACTAAAGACTACGCTGATATTGCTCGCTTCATTGGTTTGAAGGGTAACAGTGATGAAGAATTAGCTGAAGCATACGCTAAGAAAGTTATCGAACTTGCTCACCAATGTGGTGTTAAGTTAAGTTTGAAGGACAATGGTGTTAAGCGTGAAGACTTTGACAAGGCTGTTGATGATCTTGCCCGTCTTGCTTACGAAGACCAATGTACTACTACTAACCCAGTTGAACCACTTGTTAGCCAACTCAAAGAATTACTTGAACGTTGCTACGATGGTACTGGCGTAGAAGAAAACTAATTAACTAATTTAAGCCTAGTTTCACAGAATTGTGTGACTAGGCTTTATTAGTTTAATGATTTGATATTACTTAAATAACATAGTAAGCCAGTTATTAAATTCCAATAACTAATTCACATAGAAACGTGTTAGAAGCGTGTTTTGGACTTTATCTTCACGCCTCATCGATACGTGACCAATTTATACAAAGAACAAATAGAGCTCCAAAGTTCGGATTTTCCGAGCTTTGGAGCTCCTTTACGTAGTGTGCTTTAACTAAGAAATGCATTCAAGCTACAATTCCTTTTATCTACAAAATTAAATGATATAAAAACATATTATTATTTTTTGTACAGAAAGCGCTTGCATTTTATTCCATTGGCGCTATACTTTAAATTGAAATAAGAAATATAGTTTCTTATTAAGAAATGAATAAATATTACAAAGAAGGTATATTTATGGC